>JASJEE010000313.1 GCA_030064835.1 Microcoleaceae cyanobacterium MO_207.B10
GGTGCGGAAACTTAAATTTTGGCTAGGATTCATAATTATTGGCGCCTCACCCTCCCCACCCTACGCCTGGATTTAATACTCCTTTTACAAACAGTCTCTCATATGATTCAGATAATAAGTAGCTAGGCATAATTAAATAGAAAACGCTCTTTTATATATTATTAATTGCTGAATGCTTTTTGGGAATAGCTTGGGAGGCAATGCGCAATAATTTCGGAGTTGATTTCTAGTTTTTGAATGATTAAAACCTATGCAAGGATTGCCATATTATTGCTGATAGCTGACGGCGAATAAGCTGTTAGCTCCGTATTCCGAAGCAAATACTTAAACTGATTTTTTGCTGAAATATAATATTTATGCTATACATTATAGGAATTACCACTCTTAGTGAGATAGACAGGTTTTCGATTTTAATGAATAGGGAATAGGAAAGAAAAAAAATGCTCTACCTGATGAAGATAATACCAAATTCAAACCAGATAGTTACAGTAAAGTAATAACCAAACTGTTAGTAAATTTGGTTTTGATGTCGCAAGTAAAAATTAAATTATTCCTGAATCAAAAAGATTTTATTGTATTTATTAGACTATTGTTAGTCAAAAATAAAACTGTTTTACTATCAAAAAAAATAAACATTATAAATTATTACCACCTCAGCCCTAACCCCTAGCCCCTAACACCTCCATCTCAACCACTGTAGCAATATTTTATGAAAATGGTATAAGAACCTCTACATCATTGATTTGATAATTAAATATTAACCCTTTTTACAACATAAATCATCATTTTAAGTTAATCTATTAATCTATGGAAGAGAAACAACTACAAATTAAAAGTGCAAGCTCATTATGCTGAATTTATTAAATAAAAGATTATTGTGGTACTTAGCATTACCAATAATGGTCATAAATGGCTGGGCTTTACTCCAAATATTTCAATATTTTGGTCGAATAATTACAATAGCTGTTTCTGCTACATTACTTTCTTTTTTATTAGATTATCCAGTGCTTTTTTTACAGAGACACAGAGTCAAACGACACCGAGCAGTGATATTAGTTTTTCTAGTAGCATTGGTGATCATATTAGCTTTAGGAATTATCTTAATTCCCTTGCTATTAGAACAACTGACTGGATTAATCGAAAAACTTCCTAGTTGGATAGAATCAGGAAATCAACAATTAGAATCATTTGACTTATGGGCATCTAAACGCAGACTGCCAATTAATTCAACAGGTTGGACAAATCAATTTACAGAACGTTTATCCATTCAACTGCAAGATATTACAGGAGAAGTTCTCACTTTTTTTGTGAATACAGTGGGAAGAATATTTGATATTTTGCTGACAATAATTATTACTTTTTATCTGATGTTACACGGCGATAGCCTCTGGGATGGAATCTTTAATTTTTTGCCTACTCATCTAGAAAATTATGTGCGTAAATCTCTGCGAAAAAACTTTCAAAATTACTTTATTGGTCAAGCAACTTTAGCTTGTTTAATGGGAGTTTCTATGACTATAGGTTTATTAATCTTACGGACTCCCTTTGGCTTATTATTTGGCATCGGAATTGGATTTCTGACGTTGGTTCCTTTTGGTACAGCTTTAGGTGTAAGTCTTGTTAGTTTACTAATAACTTTAGAAAATTTTTGGTTAGGAATAGAAGTTTTGATTGTGATGGTTTTAATCGAGCAAGCAGTCGAAAATTTTGTGGCTCCCAGAATATTAGGAGGATTTACAGGTCTCAATCCTGTGTGGATTTTATTGAGTTTATTAGTGGGGGTTCAAGTATGGGGAGTTTTGGGTTTATTAATTGCTGTGCCTATGGCTGGTTTTGTTAAAAGCACTGTTAATTATTTCCGCTATTATACAAGATTTGATCAACCAGGAAATTCATCTATTACTGTACTAGAAAAAAATAATTGATTCTTAAAAAATGAAAACCTCAAGCTTTGTTATTAATAACGTAAGTATAGCAATCCTATTTTAGTCGTGTACAAAATTAATGGCTTTTAGGGAACAGGGAACAGGGAACAGGCAAGAGTTTCAGTTTTTTTATTTACTTTTTGATTACCCGCAACCTATACGCGGATTCCTATATTCAGAATTTAGGGCTTCAATAGTCAGCAAAAAGCAAATAAAGCGCTCTATTATATAGCTCAAATATTTCTGTTGAAAATATAGCAGATTCAACCAGGCGTGAGGTAATACCATGCGTGAAAAAAGAATGTGATGCTTGAGCAAACTTCAACTATTAACTAATTAATAAAATTTTTCCACTTTATCCCTTTTAGAACCAGCATTTTTATTTGTTTTTCCTATTATTTAAATACACCCAAAACCCCACACCCAAGATTGATAATATTTGTAGCAAAGATTTATCAATTTGGTATAAAGCCATAGCGGGCAAGATGCCCGCACTAGATAAAGTTTTAACATTAATATCTGTACTTCATATAGTTGGAATTTGCTGTAAGTGAAAAAAAAATTGTTAGTAATAAACCAGGTTTATCTTAGAAGTATAAAGGCTGAAAAATATGAAAGCTGAGTAGCTGATAGCTGAATGCTTCTTAATCAGCTAAAACCTAACACCTAAACCCCGAATATATTCCTCTGATTTAACTTCAAATTTCATGCTCCAAAAATTCTTTTCTACTTTGCTCCGTGTCGCTTAACTTTTGTTCAATAATTTGCCAATCTTCCTGTTCAATATATTGAATAAACTCATCTATTTGGTCACGAAAAGAATAGAGCGATCGCAAAATTGCCACAGAATTATATTCGGCCATCATTCGTCCTAACTCCGGATTACCACCTCCTACTCTACTAGTATCCCGAAAACCAGAACTAGCCAACTCTTGTGCTAACTTAAGTACAATAGGATTAGTCTCATTCATACAGGCAGAAATTAAACCAGCGCTGGCCATCACAGGCAAATGAGAGATCCAAGCAACCGCTCGATCATGTTCGCGGGGATCGCAAAAGTAAACTTTACTATTCAGGGACCTGACTATTACTTCAACTTTTTCTATAGACTCTCGGGGGGTATTTTCTCCAGGAGTTAACACATAAGGTCTACCTGTAAATAATCCTAACTGAGCAACAGAAATACCACTTTCTGCTTTACCAGCCATGGGATGTCCACCTACAAAATTCGGCCAAAGTTGGCAAGCACCTTCAACAATGGGTGTTTTAACAGAACCGACATCAGTTAAAATTGAAGTGGCAGAAACTATAGGAATAAGTTGTTTAATAGTAGGAAGAATCAAGGCTATGGGAGTGCAAATAAAGATTACATCAGCCCTAGATAATAAAGATAGCTCATTACTGGCTTGATTCACAGCCCCAAGAGTAATTGCCTGTTGACAAGTTTGTTCTCTACGAGATACCCCAAGAACATGATAACCTAGTGTTCTTAAATCTAATCCAATTGAGCCACCAATTAAACCTAATCCGACGATACCTATATTCATCATAATTAAATGGGGATTTTACAAGGGTGCGCCCTAATGATAATCGAAGAACTTCAAGAAAAATATGCTGCTGGTGAAAGAAACTTTACAGACCTCAATCTATTTGAGGCCAATCTTAGTGGTATTAATCTCAGTGGTGCAAATTTAAGCGGAGTTAACCTCAGCGTAGCAAATCTTAGTGGTGCAAATTTAACTGATTCTAATCTTAGTAAAGCTAAACTTAATATTACTAAACTGAATGGGGCCCATCTTAGTGGCACAAACTTAAATGGTGCTGATTTAAATGTGGCAAATTTAGTTTTAGTTAATCTGAAAAAAGCTCAACTAATCGGAGCTAAACTAATTAGAGCTGAGTTGATTAGAGCAGAGATTAGTGAGGCAAATCTTTCTTTAGCTGACCTAAGTGGAGCTACTCTTATAGAGGCTACACTGAGAAAAACTAATCTGAGTGGTTGTAATTTAAAAGGAGCAAATTTAAGGTTTGCTTCCCTGACAGGAGCTAACTTAGTTGAAGCTAATTTGCAAGGAGTAGACCTGAGTGGGGCTGACCTGAGTGGGGCTGACCTGAGTGGGGCTGAGTTAAGACAGGCTAATTTGACAGGAGCTAATTTGAATGGAGCATATTTAAGTGGGGCTAATTTACGTTGGGCAGTTTTGAGTGGTGCTAGTCTTAAGTGGACTAATATAAGTGATTCAAAACTTAGTGGAGCAGATTTAAGTCGATCTGATTTATCTCAAGCTAATCTTTTAGGTGCTAGTTTAGTTCATGCTGATTTATCAAATGCTTGTTTAATTGAGGCAAATTGGATTGGTGCAGATTTAACTGGAGCTACTTTAACTGGAGCCAAAATTTATGGTGCTTCTCGCTTAGGAATTAAGACAGAAGCTTTGACTTGTGAATGGGTTGATTTAAGCCGAAATGGAGATAAAAGTCAAGTCTATTATTTGAATTCTCGTAAAATTAAACATTTTTTTCACGAAACACTTCCTAAAGTTAAGATTACTATTGATGCTCCTTTAGATAGTGCTAGTAATTATGCTTTGGCCGCAACTTACTATCAGATAAGTCGGCAATTACCACAGCTAAGTCAACCTCCTTGTATTGAAGTTAATTCTTGTAGAACAGTTATCTCGTTTCAGATGAATAGCGATGAGCAACTATTCGCTGTAGCTTACGTTGCGATTATGCCTTTTTATGATGCTTCTAAAACTCAAGAGAACATTGTAAATATAATGAAAATTCTTAATTCCCAGGAGCCTAGTTATTTGACTCGGGTGATAGCTCAACATATTCGGCAGTTAAACACAATATTAACTCAATCTATCAAACAAGTTAATCAGATTAATCTAGATCAGGTATTACTTAAATTTTATAATGGGATTAAGTTTTTTCAAACACCTACAAAAATAACTTTGATTAATTCAAGCGATCAAAAATTTAATGTTTACTATCACCCAACTTTTGGTAAGCGGACATTAAGTAAGTTTAATAATAAAAGTAATGTAGAAACTATAATTCAAGTACCACAGACTGAATTATATCCGGTTGGTATAATTCTTGATTTTATCAAGGGTTTTCATAACTTGGAAAATTGAGCCAAGTCAATTAATTATTCAGAGTAATTATTGAGGATATTTTTATCAGTTCAAAAAATTATCAATCTAAACATTTAGCAGTAAGAATTCAGCTATCAGCTATCAGCTATCAGCTATCAGCTATCAGCTATTTATTTCAGTTTTAGATAAAAGCTTGATTGAACCAAAGTTAAATCTAGTTGGTGAATAAGGCTATGAAATCTAAATACCGTATAAAAAAAAGCTTTTAAATTTAGGAGTTAAGCAATTGCCATTTCAAGAAAAATTATACCCAAAATCACCAATACTAATCTTATTAGCAGCAGTGTTTTCTTGCTAATACCTGATTGCTAATAGCTGAATGCTTAGGACAAATTTGTATCTTTTCCTGATTAGGGCTTGCTGATTAAATATAAAACCATTAACAGATAAAGGTTTTAACCTTTTTAGGTCTGGAATAACTGCAAGCTTTTAAATCCAAAAAGTTCAAAAAGTTAGCATTAAAAGCTCACTATGGCCGATAAAAAAGTAGATAAAAAAACTGAAACTCCCACTTGTTCCCTGTTCCATTTTTCTAGGATATTTTTTTCACAACCATGCCGAGGAATGCTATAGTTAAAATTTTCCTAGTTTTAAAATATTATCTAAAATCCTCAACTTGTGTAGTTCACCAATTTAAACATTGCTATATACTAAAAAAATTATGAATATTTAAAAGCTATAATCAGGAACAAAATTTAGCTACTTAAGCCCAAAATATAAGATTTAAAAAGTATGGAACGCGAAGAACTACTTAAAAAGTATGCTGAAGGAGAAAGAAACTTTACAGGTATCATTCTTTGTGAGGCAAATCTTAGTAAAGTCAACCTCAGTCAAATTAATTTCAGTCAAGCTGTGCTAAATCTTACTAATTTTAGTGGAGCAAACCTCAGTGAAACTAACTTGAGTGGAGCCAAACTTAATGTAGCTAGACTCACTGGTATTAATCTTACTGGTGCTAAACTTAACGGTGCAACTCTTAATGTTACTAATTTAATTCAAGCTAACTTAAACAATGCCGAATTAATAGAAGCTAAATTAATTCGAGCTGAGTTAATTCGAGCTAATTTAAGCAATGCTAATCTTAAAGGTGCTAACCTCACAGAAGCTGATTTAAGAGAAGTTAATTTAAGACAAGCTAATCTACAGTTAGTAGATTTAAACTCGGCTCGTTTACGAGGTTCTTCTCTAGTGAATGCTAATCTAAAAAGGGCTAATTTAAATAGAGTAGATTTGAGCAAAGCTGACTTGAAAGGAGTTAACTTCAGTAATTCTGAATTGAAGCAAGCTAAACTTGCTTTTTCTGATCTTAGTAAAGCTAATTTAACAGGTGCTAATCTCAGATGGGCTGATTTAACAGGTGCTAACCTCAGTGGCGCAAATCTTGATTCAGCTACACTAAGTGGAGCTAATTTATACGGCGCAAATTTGGAAAATGCTAATTTATCTAATGCTGTTTTAGTTCATGCGGATTTAACTAAAACTAATTTAATTCATGTTAGTTGGGAAGGAGCGGATTTGACAGCAGCAACCCTAACCGCTAGTAAACTTTATGGTGTCTCACGGTTTACTATAACTGCTCAAAATATTACTTGTGACTGGGTTGATATGAGTGTAAATGGTGATGGTAGTGAAATCATTAACTTGACCCAAGAAAATTCTCAAAAATTTTTTAATACTACTCAACCTATTGTGAAAGTCATCGTTAATATGTCACTCAATCCTGATACTCATCTAGCTTTGGCTGCTATCTATCGTCAACTTTATCAACTAAATTATCAGTTTATTTTACCTCCGAATATAGAGGTAAATTCTAAAAAGACTATATTATCATTTAGAGTTGAAAAAGACCAGGATTTACTGACTACAGCTTATGCAATGATTTATCCATTTAAAGAATCTACTTTGATTCAAAATCATTTTTTAGAACTTATTGAAAAAATTAATCAAGATTATTCTAGAACATTAGATGTCAGAACATTAAACATTTTTGCAAAAATCAGGATAAGTATTACTAAAATTAAGAGAATAATTAGCGATTTTAGAACCATTGATTCTCAAAAAAAACTCTTAAATTTAAAATTTTTCACTTCTCCGATTCAAATAATTACTATTAATTCTCTAGGACAAGAAGTTAAAATCAAAAATATTATCAAATCTCAAAATCATCACTCTAACTTGGTCATAGAAACTGAAGCAAAAAATAATAGTTTATTTTCTGATTTAGGGGAACATAATCAACACCAAAATATTTTGATTAACTTTGTGAAAAATTTTACTGAATAACCAGAAGTATAAAATTCTCAAATATAGTATGGGAATTGCCATACTGATGAACTACGCTCATTCGTTGGTTTTAAGTGGTAGTTCAACAATTAATAATTAATAATTAATAATTAATAATTAATAATTAATAATTACCGAAAAATTCTGGGTATGCGCCTCCCATTCTCAGGAGATAAAAAAAGAGAATATTCCAAATTTTAAGCCTCCTTATTGCAGAGGGACTGTTAGCGCAGGTCCTCCACCAGGAGGCTAACTATTAACTGATAACTGATAACTGATAACTGAAATGACCTCTCTGGGAAAAGAAGAAGATTGGCTAAAAGAAAAATTTTTTCTGATTTCCCCTGAAAAGGGGGAGGTTTTAGACGAGAATTTTTGGGTAGGGAATAAATCTTAATCATATATTTATAGCTGAGTTATCTTTTTCAATTATCCAATTCAATTTATTTGTAACATTCCCCCGCCTCCGTGAGGGCAGGATTTTTTCAAACTGGTATAAAAAGAAATAAAGATAGGTGTACCTCATTAGTCTGGGAAACGCTATCAAATAATTATCAAGACTTAAATCTTGAGTTTGTTAAGTGCTTATGCAAAATTAATTACAAATTAGTGGTTATATAAAATTAATTACAAAATTTATGATACATTTCCAATTTTATCCATAAATTATCAATTATTTCTCCCTGTTTCCTCTCTCAACTAGGAAATTTATTTTGGGTAGTCCTGCATGGTAATGGTGAGGATATATATTTTTTAATTTCTTCCACACTCCCCATC
>JASJEE010000314.1 GCA_030064835.1 Microcoleaceae cyanobacterium MO_207.B10
AGCTTTTTTTTACTTTGGTGTTAATTTTATAGCATAAGGAAGAAAGTTGATGATTGATATTCCATTGTTTCCGCTTTGACTGGTAAAAGTTAGTGAGATATAATCTAAGTTAATAAGTAAAAAAACTCTTGCCTTTTGTCTTCTGCTTTTTACCTTTTCATAACGATAATTTTTAATACCTACCTACCTAAATATGATTGAGCAATTTAAGTATCATCTCAGAAATATAATTACTTTCAGATACTTTAGTCCCATATTTTCTGGGAATTTATTTTTTATTTTTGGCTGTCAAAGAAGTGGTACAACTTTGTTACTATCTATTTTAAATGCACATCCTCAGATTACTTGTGTAGATGAAACAGAGTTTCCGAGTCCATATCCTTTTCCCTCTGCTCAAAGATTAGCTGTTAATAAAATAACCAATCATTATTTATGCTTTAAAATGCTAGAGCATTCCCATAAACTAGATTTCTTAAAAAAATTTTATCCTAATGCAAAAATACTATGGCCTCTGAGAAATCCTCATAGCACTATTTCCTCAATGCTAAACCTTGTAAATTCACAAGGAGATTGGATAGATCGATGTGTTATACAAGAAATAGAAAGGCTAAAACCTTTTTTTGGTAAAGAGTTATAAAATTGGAATTTATCTGAGTTATCTAAAATTGAGTTAGCTGCAATTTATTGGTTATATAAAAACCAATATCCGATTTTCCTGAAAAATAATGGATTTGATGTTTTAGAGTTTAAATATGAAGAAGTAATCCAAAACCAAAAAGAAACATTAGAGAAAATTACTAATTTTTTGGGAATTGAATGGAGCGACGATATACTCAATTTTTACAAAAAAAATCCCGGTAAATCTTTGGCAGGAGGAACTAGAACTGATAGACCAATTAATGCTACAAGAGCCAACAATTTAGAGGCGGAATTAAATGCTGAAGATATAAATAAAATTAATTTAATTTGTCAGCCTGTCATGCAGAAATATAGTTATATAGAGCTATAAAATTTTCAGGGAAAGGATAGTTCGCTAGAATTAGTAATATTATGTGGTAAATACCTTTCTCCATCAGGATATAAATGGAAAAATATCTACTTATAGAGCGCTATTAGGGAGAGTATTTACAGATTTATTCCTTAATCAAATCAACTAGGATATTAACTAATGAGTAACTCAAATTCTGGTGTTTTTTATGTTGCTGCAGGCAAAAAATATATTGATGAAGCTTGTGATTCTGCTAGAAGCTTAAAAAAGATTAATCCATCTATAAAAATATCTCTAGCTTGTAATCTAGACCCTGATGATAAAGACTTATTTGATCAAATTATTCCAGTAGATGAACAAGTAACTTGTAGAAATGAAGGGTTGCTATTCAAAGTCAAACATTTATATTTTTTATCACCTTACGAAAAAACAATATTTGCCGATACAGATACTTATTTTGCAAGTGACTGTGAAAGTGGCTTTGACATCTTAGAATATTTCGATCTTGCACTAGTTCCAGCCCCAGTTGATACTTACTATCCAATTTTAGAATCAGGTAAAAAAATTCCTTGTAAACCATTAAATACAGGGGGAATTTTTTATAGAAAAAATGAAGCTAACGATAGCTTATTTAAAGAATGGATTAATCTCTATACAAGCAAGCTTTCATCTAATAGTAATTTACGAGAAAGCGACCAAACTTCTTTTGCCCAAGTGTTACTTTATTCTTCGTCAAGAATGTATCCTTTACCTAGTGAATGGAATGCTAGATTTTCCTTTATTAATGCCTTTGCTGAACCTGTTAAAATTCTGCATGGCTATTCCCGTAACATAGAAAATATCGCTAATTTAATTAACTTAAATGCTAATCAGCATCGAGTTTGGATTCCCCATTTAAAAAGATGTATTGTCTTTAAACCTTATACATGGAAACATTATTTAGGTCCATTACTGATAAAATTGGGAATACTTAAGAAGAGAATTGTATAAGAAGTAGTAAAGTTTTGCTCTTCTCTAGCGGATTTGCATAAATTAAAATTGATAATTCGGTCATTTCAGTTATCAGTTATCAGTTATCAGTTGTCAAGCTAACTAGCTAAGAGTCGAACTTAGAAAAAGGAATCGAAATAATAAAATATTAGAATGGTTGCACATTTCAAAAGGTGGTGATATTGATTAAAGTTGTGGCATATTTGCTAAATACCTTTTTCTTCCTTTTTCGTATTTCCTGAATTTTGATAATAGACGTTTCCAATAATCAAAAATTAAAATCAATTATCCCACTCTTATTTATCAATTATTTTATCCGACTCCCTCTTTTCTCAAGATAACTCATACCTATGCGACAGAATTTGATATGACTAATTCATAAAAATATCAACATAACAAATTTAGTCAATGATAAATAAAAAATCTTCTGCCACAGATAATAATTTGCCAGAAAAACCATCTCTCAAAACTGGTATACTTGCTCTTAAGCAAAAAAATTATCCACAGGCGATCGCTCACCTAGAAATAATTTCTCAGCAAAAATCACTCAAAGAAAAGTTAAAAGCAGAGATGGGTTTAGTAGTTGCTTATGAAAGAACTAAACAAGTAGATAAATCCATTAATTTGTGTCGTAATCTCAGTCAAAATTCTGATAGTAAAACTCAAGCTTGGGCTAGTCGTAATCTCAAAGAATTATTGAAGCGATATCCCGCGAAAAAAACAGAAAAATCAACCATTGAGTCTGCCTCAAATCAAGAATCAACTGTTCCTAATCAAAAAAATATTGAAACAGGATTTGTGCCATTAAATCCTACTCCCAATAAATCTCTATCTCCAAAAATTAATCAGATAAATTTAAAAAATCAGAGTGATTTAGTTTCAAAAACAGGTTTTACTCCTTTGACAAAAATAGATACAAAACCTGAACCTAAAAGTGGTAAATATTCAGCTTCTATACATTCGTATTCCACTCATAAAAATCATACAGAAGAGGAAAAAGCAGACGATATCTCAACTAATAAACTTCCTTCTTCAAATAAAATTAATAACCCCAGTTCCCAAACTAAAAATATTGCCTCAAATCCTGACAATAGCTCACCTAAAATAACATGGCGTGAAGCTGGAAGAGCAAAAGGAGGTCGTCGCCTAAAATCTCCTGACTTAACTAATTTTTTTCTACAACAAATAGTTGTAGCCACAGCTCTATTTTGGTTGACTCTTACAATTCTAAAGTTGAGTTTAGATATTACAAATGATTTATTAGTTTGGCTGCCTTACTGTCAACCAATTCAACTTTTTTACCGAGACCCTACTCAAAATTTTATAATTTTTCTCATCGGATTATTTATTTTCTCTCCCTGGTTAATAGATGGATTATTAATACTTAGCTATGGTCTCCAAAATTTACCAACAACAAACCTAATTAAGTAGAGTAAAGAAGCTAATAAACTACTGCGTAGTTTTTGCCAAAAACATAAAATAAAAGCAATTAAACTAAAAGTTTTACCAATAGATGTTCCCATCACATTTAGTTATGGATGGTTGCCTCGTTTTTTCCGAATAGTTGTGAGCCAGGGTTTATTAGATAATCTAGCAGAAGATGAAATTGCTACTATTTATGCTAGAGAAATTAGTCATATTAAAACAGGAGATTTCCGATTAATGTCTATGGCTAATCTGATGCTTCAAATTCCTTACACTATTTATTGGCAATTAACTTTTTGGGCTGATTGGCTTTTAGATTTTGGCAATAACCGATTACCTAAATTTTTACCAGAATTTATCAAATCTTTTTTACCTATCTTAGTATCAATTTTTAGAGTGTTCGCTGCAGTAATTTCGACTCTTAGTTATGGTTTATATTGGTTGCTAAAATTGCCTATTTTGTGGTTATCTCGTCGGCGGGTTTATTATAGCGATCGCCTAGCTTGTAATTTAACTGGTAATCCTAATGGTCTCACAAGAGCTATTCTAAAAATTACAATTGGTATGGCTAATGATGTGGCAAATCAAGGCAAAACTAGGAATCTATTAGAGAGTTTTGAAATGTTAATGCCAGTAGGAATAAACCAAGCTATTACTACTGGTAGTATTATTTCATCTAGTGGTTTTGAATCTATTTTAAACTGGGATATTTTTAACCCATATCGTCGATGGTTAGAGATTAATAATAGTCATCCTTTGCTTGGCGATCGCTTACAAAAGTTATATTTATACGCTAATTTTTGGAAGCTAGAAACAGAGCTAGATTTGGGAAAGATTAATACAAATTTGAATTCCAAAAATCAAGTTTATGGCAATAAAAAAGACAATTTTATCACTTCAGAAAAAATTGATTTTCAGAAACTTTTACTACAGGGAGCGCCCTTTTTTGGTATATTAATAGGCTTGATTTTTGCAGGATTATTATGGTTAATTGGTGGAATTTCATCTGCTGTCGGCATTTGGCGCTTAGATTGGTTATGGGGAGATATTTCGATTTTAGTAGGTTGTTTAGCCATTGGTTTTAGTATTGGCATTTTGATGAGAATTAATCACTTTTTTCCTGATATAAAACCGACCAAACTTTTGCAGCATCCTAACCTAGCAGAATTGTTATCCACTCCAGACCCATTGCCATTAGATAGTCAACCAATTAAGTTGGAAGGCCAACTTCTGGGTAAGAGGGGGATGAGTAACTGGTTGGGACAAGACTTGATTTTGCAAACTACAAAGGGACTAATAAAACTGCATTATTCCTCTCAATGGGGTCCTATTGGTAATTTATGGCCTAAAACAACTCGTCCTAGTGATTTTGTTGGTAAGTTAATAACTGTCACTGGTTGGTGGAGGCGAGGAGCTACACCTTGGATAGATATAGATCATTTACAAGCTGATCGTGGGAAAGCTAGTCAAAGTGGGCATCCAATTTGGTCAACTATTGTAGCTTTTAGTGTTGCTATATGGGGTGCCTATATGGTATATGTCGGCAGATTTTAAAATTCAGAGTTTGTAAAGAAAGGTTGTATTGTCAAACAAAAGATGTTACATTTATTTACATAGCGAGCTTAACCCAAACAACCTCATAGTTTTACCTAGCTCAAGGTTGAAATCTGATGTGAACTAGTAGAGACATTACAAGTGATTTAAAATTCAAAAGCAGCCATAAATATTACTTTGGCAGCATCTATCCTCTAGGTAAATTAGTAAACATTTATCTATATATATAATCAAAGCAAATCTCTACTGATCCACAATAGGCTAGACCCAAAGCAGGTAGCAAGTGTCAATCTCCCAACACAGCAATTTCCACCAGCCGCACTCGCCGGCTGGTTTTTTGAATAATTTGAATAATTAGAAGTTTTGTGATCTTAGCGGGATTACTAAATACTTTAGATTGTGCAGGAAAATACAACTAGGCATTAAAATTTTGGCAAACTAGTAGATATTGACTTAGGGTTATGATAAGTTTATAGTGGTTAAAAACAGATCGCTTGTGAAAAATTAACTCTAAGAAATTCCCATTTGGTGGGATAATTAAGTCAAATATATGATTGATTCATGGTCCTCGGAAGCTGAGAGTATACTTAAAATTAATATTTTATATAATATTAGGAATTTGGTTGTTTGAGTTTAGCAAACTTTGAAGTTATATTTATAAAGTTGGGGCTATAAATGTTTACAATTCAATGTCAATAAAGAATTAGTTGCGCAATGGGTATAGCCTGGTTTGTTTAGTGATGACTAAAAAGTTTAGAAAACGACCTTACAAAACAAATTTCTCTGCTAGAGTTGACCAGAATGGGAAACAGAGAATTATGTCGTCTTTAATAAAGGTTAATAGAGATATTTCTCAAGGTTTGTCGAACTTCAGAATGACGAGTGGGTTTGTTGATAGTGTTCTTGTTATGTATTTAGTCAACCAAAGTTGACTAAATCGTTGTTTATTGTATTTTAAGCAAGTAAAAATCAAAGTTTGGAGGTCAATCGTATGTCAATTCGTTTATATGTAGGTAATTTGCCTAAAGAAGTAATGGAACGTCAAGAACTACAAGATGTTTTTGCCGAAGAAGGTGATAGCGTTGTTACCAAGCTAATTACAGATCGTAAAACTGGTAAGTGTCGTGGTTTCGGCTTTGTTACAGTAAAGAATGATGAGCAAGCTGACCAGATTATAGAAAAGTATAATGGTCAGCAGTTTAAAGAAAGTTCTTTGAAGATTGAAAAGGCATTACCTCGCTCAAAAAATAAGAACGATCAAGAAAAAAGTGACGATGATTCCGAAAGAAAGCCTACTGGCAAGAGTGGTGGCAGTGGTAAGGGTAAAAAGTCTCGTCGTGACAGAGATAAATCAACACAATCTACAAATTCCGGTGGTGGTAGCAATGATGCTGTGCAACCAGATCCTCGTTGGGCAGATGCTTTAGCAGAGTTGAAGCAACGTTTGGCTGCTACTACTAATTCTTAACCACTAATAAAGTGAAATATTCACTGAAGTTGACACCAGTATATATAGTTATGTAAGCATATATAAACTATAACTATATCCCTGGTAGTTATAAAAAAACTTTTGGAGCCATTAAGTCAAGTATAGATATATTTGACTTAGCCTCCATTAGACATCTCCGGAAAAGAGGGAGTAGGGAGTAGGGAGAAATAATTGATGTTTTGTTTACGATAATTGATTTGATTTTTTATTATTGGAGATGTCTATTAATTAAATAAATTTTTATCTTAACGGCTTAAATGCTCCTACTAATATCTGCCACTGAACTCCCCCACTTATTCGGTGTACACTGCCAATATAAGTGAAGTATTAGACTCAAAAATCCAATCAATTGAAATTTTAACTACTGAGTAAGTAAATAATTTATTCACTTTGAAAGCCTTTGATTTTAACAAATCAAAGGCTTTTGCTGTAAAGTTTATTTCTAATAACAGGCTATTGGTAACTCAAAAATGTAACTTTAAACAATTTCAAACTAGCTAGTTTTCTGTTTGAGCATAAATCTCAGAACTTATAAAACCTTTGACCTAAGTAATGCTATTGGTAAACACAGCATTTTCCGAGGAGTAGAAACATAAGCTCGACTGTTAAACACATCATATTGGTTGCGCTCAATAGCATCTAATATCTTACTGTAAAGCATCGAAGCAGACCAAACAGGCCAACGAATATCAGGGTTCAAACGCCTAATACCTCTCTCTGCATCAACAAAAAATTTACGCGCTCTGTTAATTTGAAATTTCATCAATTCTTCCCAACGTTCATCAATGACACCGTTTAACAAATCTTCTTCGGTATACTCAAACAAAGCTAATTCTTCTAGCGGAAGGTAAATCCGACCCCGACGAGCATCTTCTCCCACATCTCGTAGAATGTTGGTAAGTTGATTAGCAATTCCCAAGGCGATCGCTTCTGAAACAGGAGGATTTTTTTTCTGGTGTCTATTCCAAGGAGCAGCAAAACTTGATGTATCGACTCCCATTACTGGCATTGTCATTAAACCAACGGTACCTGCGACTCGATAACAGTATAGTTTCAATTCCTCAAATGTTTGGTAGCGACTTCGGTACAGATCCATTTGTTGACCAGCGATCATATCCCTAAACGGTTGTATATCTATGGGAAACTTCGATAGAGTATCTACCAATGCTACATCTTCATTCTCTAAAGGATAGCCAGCAAATATAGATTCAAGATGTTGTTCCCACTCTTCGAGGGTTTCTGTCGTTGTGGTATTTGACATGGGTCCATCGACCAGTTCATCTGTACGACGACACCAGACATAAATTGCCCAGATTGCCTTACGTTTAGCCTCTGGCATTAACTGAGTACCCATGTAAAAAGTTTTAGAATAAGTTGCTGTGACTTGACGACACAGCTCATAGGACTCTTCTAGAGATACCAGGGATGAACGAGTCATGCGTTGGGAAGATTTAGACAGTTGCAGCATTCTTTGCTGGCTTTGGAGTTGTTTGTTGCAGGTTTGCATGAGATTCAGGGTGATTAGCTGCTTTAGCGATTGCCTGTGCTGTTAGCTTGCCAGAAAGTACGGCTCCTTCCATGCTAGCTAGATAGCGCTGCATTGTATAATCTCCCGTGAGGAAGAAATTTTCAATTGGTGTTACTTGGGAAGGGCGACAGTCTTGGCGACCAGGAGTAGCTTT
>JASJEE010000315.1 GCA_030064835.1 Microcoleaceae cyanobacterium MO_207.B10
CCTGTGGCGTAGGTTGTGAGACTACAGGTTGTGGTTCTACCTGTGGCGTAGGTTGTGAGACTACAGGTTGTGGTTCTACCTGTGGCGTAGGTTGTGAGACTACAGGTTGTGGTTCTACCTGTGGTTGTTGATTTAGGGGTTGTTGATTTAGGGGTTGTTGATTTGTCTGTTGTTCTTCCATAATCTCCTCAATTAGGGGATTGTTTTACGTCTATAATTTGTTGATATAGCAGTTCTCTAATCTATAAGGTAGAGTTTTATATCCCCCCCCCTGTCCCCCTTAAAAAGCTATCCTTTATAAGGAACTCGTGAAACCTTTGTAGGAGGTTGGGGAGAGGGGGGAGTAAGAATTTTGTCTACAGTCCTCAAAAAAGTGTATTTTTCAATACAATTTTCTCCCGAAAAAGCCTCTCCCAGACTTACTCATAACTTGTCTGTTTTGTCAAGTTTTATGTTAAGAAAGATGTTTATAAAGCATAGCTTAAAAAGGGAGGAGTCTTCAAAGTCCCCTTAAAAAGGGGGATGCGCGGGGGATCGTAAATGTATTTCATCTTCTATCAGAAATGCTATATCTTAAGTTTCCTGAATTCTCCTCGATCACGTCTATTGGATTTTAGGAGATTTTACTTAAAATTTGCCACCATCTCTAAACATATTTTTCCTTTTCTCCTTTTCGTCTCCAATGTTATGGATTTGTGTACATCAAGTTATTGTTTTGCCCCTAAATTCAATCTAAAATCTAAAATTATTAGTTTGATTAGCATCAATCAATAATTGATCCAGTTAGTTAGCTTATCTAAATTTTTTGCTACTGTTAAGGATATCGTTAAAATTGCTTTAATAACCGGGAATGTTTTTGAAATTTTCCTCTCATAAAATGGACGGAAATTATCACCCCTAAGCGTTCCCCATAATCATAGTAGTTTTGTATTCAATCAATAAATTGAATTGCTAAAAAAAGACGGCTTATTTCTTGCAATGCCGATCTTAATCAGGATTATTGGTCAAAAATCTATTTGACCCCATAAATATTTGACTTAGAGCAAAACAAATAGTCAGTTGATAATGAACTTAGATTGACATAAAAGAATAATTATGATATATAAGTCAAAACTCATTGAAGCACTTGCAGGTAAAAATCGTGGTTTACTAGCAAGCGAATCTGAGAAAAAATTGATTTTGGCAGCGATCGCTCAGTTAGAAGATTACAACCCTAA
This sequence comes from Microcoleaceae cyanobacterium MO_207.B10, assembly GCA_030064835.1. Lineage (GTDB taxonomy): Bacteria > Cyanobacteriota > Cyanobacteriia > Cyanobacteriales > Microcoleaceae > JASJEE01. The sequence continues at coordinate 1,218 of JASJEE010000315.1, forward strand.
TCCGCGCCCTTTTGAAGCAAAGGAACTATTAAATGGAAATTGGCGACTACTTTATACAACTAGTCAAGAACTACTACGCCTTGACAGTTTTCCATTTCTCAAACTAGGTCAGATTTATCAATATATTCGGGTTCAAGATACAGCAATTTATAATATTGCTGATGTATATGGTTTACCGTTTTTAGAGGGAATAGTTAGTGTTGTTGCTCAGTTTGAACCTGTTTCTGAAAAACGAGTTAGAGTAAAATTTAATCGTTCAATTTTGGGTTTACAACGTTTAATTGGTTATCAATCACCTGAAAAATTAATATCCGAAATAGAACAAGGTAAAAAGTTTACTGCGGTAGATTTTAATATTCAAAATCAGGAACAAAAGGGATGGTTAGATATTACCTATTTAGATGATGATTTACGCATTGGAAGGGGTAACCAAGGTAATGTATTTGTTTTAAGTAAAGTTTAAGAGTATGATTTGATAAATTTCCCAAACCAGCTATACAATCAAAATGCTATAGCCCTTTTCAGGAACTGGGGTCTAGACTTTCTTTTTTCTTACCTGATGAGCTGTTGGGTAAAACCTAGAATTTTCTACTTCATCCAGTATGGGAATTGCTATAGAATTCCTCTGCGTGGTTATGAAAAAAATATCCTAGAAAAAGGGAATAGGGAACAGGGAACAGGGAACAGGGGTAAGAGTTTCAGGATTTTTATCTATTTTTTGATTTGTGACAAATAATTTAGGATTGCTATATAATTAGTTATTTATATTTAATCAACTTATTCTTGGTCTTTCAGTTGATTCAGCCTGGCTCATAAATAAACATTCACAAATAAACATTCATCAGTAAACATTCATCAATAAATAATAGACTGCCTCGAACCGAAAAAATATTGTGCATTAACACCGCCCGCCAATTTTGGTCTTGTTTTCTGTAATTAATCAAGCTTCATTAGAAATCTTCTAAAAAGGGACTTAAACGTTGTAATAATGGGTCTTCTTCTGGGACAGATTCTGCAACTTCTTTAACAGATAAATCATCATTCTCGTTCGCTTTCTCTACTTTCTGAGGTTCAGTCGGTGTAAATTCTAACTGTGCTAACTCTGATTTTAAAGCCGACTTAATCGTTAATTCTGTTTGAGTTTTAATAGTAGCTTCAATTTTTGGCAATTCTGTCTTGAAGCCCTCCAAAGTTTCGACAAGTTTAGCATCAATATTAAATTGAATTTGAGTTAACTTTTGAGTCAGTTTATTTAAGTGGTTTTCTAATTCATTTAATTGATTTATTTCAATAGGTTGATTTATTGATTCTCTGGCAGAAAGTGTTTTTTCGAGTTCTGCAAATTTTTGGGCTAGATTCTCATAAATTTTGTGTTCTAGCCGTTGTAAACTTGAAGCAGGTTGAGCTAATTCTGAAGAGGAAGATACATACAAAAATTGCCATAAAGCTTGTTTACAGAGATTACTAAAAGTTTGGTATTTTTGCGCACTTAACTCTTTTTCGATGGCAGCTAATAACTGTTTATCTGCTGCCTCTTCGGTAAAAAAGACTTCTTTTTTCTGATTTTTTTCCCACAGCATCAGGTAATATTTTGATTAACATTTACAGGTCTTGAAAAAACTACACAGGAAGATAATGCGCTAGTGACATATCCTATCTTTATTGCTTTATGTAAGCCTATACTTTTGATTAAATCTAGAGATTTATGCTGATTTTTTGACTCCAGTGATGTTTTACATGGACTATTTATAGAATATCACCTAATAATTAACTATTAATAATTAATAATTGGATAATTCAGGTTTAAAGCCTCTCATTTTCACGAGATAAAATCCCCAAAAAATCCTTAAGTGTCAATACTCTTCTTTTAAGAACAGGTAATTATTAATTGTTAATGGCTGAACAGCCACCAGTCCCACGCTCTCCTAATTTTTTGAGACGTGGGGCTTCCAGGCGGCGGAACTCTATGTATAGATATTAGATTTTGAATTCAGGTTATCTAGAGATTGCTAATTGGGCCTCTCCATAGATATATTGTCCCAGAGTATTTGCTTCTCTGGGTGGTTGAGCCAAATGAGCCTGAATACCAGCTTCTTCGAGTAGCTTTTGTAAATCTTCTTGGAAAAAATCTGCACCACCGCCGGTAAGGACCACATTAGTAACCCGCTCTGGCAACCACTTAATTAAACGGTCACAAAGTTTTGCAGCAAAAAGCTTCCGCAACTCAGGTACAACACCATCAAGGTTAATGGGTTTTGTCGCACCTCTAGGACGATAAGTACGCTGACCTTCTGGTTTGTGGACAGCTTCCAACAAATACAAAGACTGGGGGTCTGCACCCTCAATTTTTGCAGCTACATCTTCATAAAACTGGCTCATAGCAAAAGGTTCACTCTTAGAAGCTGCTCTAGCAAAGCGGAAGCGATCGACCATTAAGAAATCTGTGGTTTGATGGCCAATATCCACAATAGCCACAGATAGTTTAGGTAGTTCTGGCTGAAAATCTTTACCATTATTAGCTTCAGACCATAGGAGACTGCCATATCCCTCTGGCATCACCCAAACCTTATTAATTCTAATTTCTACAGGTTCGCCACCTCGATAAGACATCTTATGAGGACATTGCAGTTGGCTAATCATCTGTTGTTTTTCCTTTTCAAATTGCTCCTGGGAATAAAAAGGCAAACCCATAACAACAGAAAAGTCTCCTTTGAGTTGAAAATAACCAGCACAGGCCAAGATTTTAATTAAAGCATCTTCTACTTTGGACTTAGCAAATGCTCGCTCATCACCAAATAGATTTGCTCCAAAGTCAGCAGCTAATTGCCCGACAGCATATCCAACCCCTTGATATTCGAGCCACATATCTAATAATGGGTCTGTAGGTTTAGACTCAAAATTACCGGATCTGACTTGTTCTACACTTAGTTGTTTAACATTGGCCGGAACAAAAACTACACTATTAGGGGTACGACTAACACAAGATTTTGTAGCGGTTCGTCCCAGGTCAGCGCTAAGAATTGTTTTTTTACTAGCACTAGCTACGTTTTTGGTCAGCATTGCTGCTGCTGCTGGCTGTTTAATTACCATTAAGCTGTATTACCTCACTAAACTTTTAATCAATAAGATTACCGTAGTCAAAAGTTGGGAATCTCTGAAAGTAGAGACCAACGGTATCAAGCGAGAAAAATCGCTCAATATAATTAATTTCAGAAGGCATAGGTACAGTACCTTCTTGGTTTGAGTCAATAGTCGAATATTGACTCTGTAAAGTAAAACCTGTTTTCTCTAAGGAGAAGACTATAGCAAAACATATCCATCTAGTTGCTAAATACTCAGCAGGAACTAATTTTACTAAATTCTATTAATTCAACAGGTTAATCACACATCGGCAGGAGTTATTATCAGGATTCCTAAAAGCATAAAATAATCCTCATAGGAATTTACCACTTTCTGATATTTTTCGCACTAAAATTGTGACTTTTAATCGGAAAGTTATTCCTAATAAATTTTTTAACTAGTAGGTATTGAGACAGACTTTTTACCTAGATGCTGCTACTGATAAATTTTGAGTGCAGACCATTGTGGAAATTGTTACCCACCTGCATTATCTACCCGGAAAATTTCTAATTTGAAATTAACCTACCTTCCTGAGTCTCAAGGAAGAGGCTTTACCATCTCAGTCCACAAAGTTGCCCTAATGTCTATTGTTAAGTTACATTTAGTTAAGATTATGAGAGTTGAAAATTATACTCCCTGAATTTAATCAAATTTTACTAAAAGAGGCCCATAATTTATGAAATTTTCTTGGAGAACAGTTGTACTTTGGAGTTTACCAGCTCTGGTCATTGGTTTTTTCCTGTGGCAAGGAGCATTTGCCCCTTCAGTTGCAAATATGGGTAGTAATACGGCCAGTACCCGGATGAGTTATGGTCGATTTTTAGACTACTTACAAGCAGACAGAGTGACAAGCGTAGACCTATATGATGGTGGTCGTACAGCTATTGTTGAAGCAGTAGATCCAGAACTAGATAATCGAGTCCAAAGACTACGAGTAGATTTACCAGCTAATTCCCCAGACCTAGTATCTCGCCTGCGAGAGGCAGATATTAGCTTTGACACTCACCCACCTCGTAATGAAGGGGCAATCTGGGGTGTTCTTGGTAATTTAATATTCCCTATTTTACTAATTGTTGGTCTATTCTTTTTATTCCGTCGCTCCAGTAATGTGCCTGGTGGCCCTGGACAAGCAATGAATTTTGGTAAGTCTAAGGCCCGTTTTTCTATGGAGGCAAAAACAGGGGTACTGTTTGATGATGTGGCCGGAGTTGATGAGGCCAAAGAGGAATTGCAAGAAGTTGTGACTTTTCTGAAAAAACCCGAAAGATTTACTGCTGTGGGAGCGCGAATTCCTAAAGGTGTGCTTTTAGTCGGTCCTCCGGGAACAGGTAAAACTTTGTTGGCAAAAGCGATCGCTGGTGAAGCTGGTGTCCCATTCTTTAGTATCTCTGGTTCAGAATTTGTGGAAATGTTCGTGGGTGTGGGTGCTTCCCGGGTGCGCGACTTATTCAAAAAAGCTAAGGAAAATGCTCCTTGTATTATCTTTATTGATGAAATTGATGCGGTGGGTAGACAACGGGGTGCTGGTATCGGTGGTGGTAATGATGAACGGGAACAAACTCTTAACCAACTACTGACTGAGATGGATGGTTTTGAAGGCAACACTGGTATCATTATTATTGCTGCAACTAACCGCCCAGATGTATTAGACTCTGCATTATTACGTCCGGGTAGATTTGACCGTCAAGTGGGTGTGGATGCTCCTGATATTAAAGGTCGTTTGTCAATTCTCGAAGTTCATGCTCGCAACAAGAAGCTAAGTAATGAAGTATCTTTAGACGCGATCGCACGTCGTACTCCTGGTTTTACAGGTGCAGATTTGGCGAACTTGCTGAATGAAGCTGCTATTCTTACTGCTCGTCGTCGCAAAGAAGCAATCACTATGCCGGAAATTGATGATGCTGTAGACCGAGTGGTTGCAGGTATGGAAGGTACTCCGCTAATTGACGGTAAGAGCAAGCGATTAATTGCTTATCACGAAGTTGGTCACGCTATTGTTGGTACTTTAGTGAAAGACCACGATCCTGTGCAAAAAGTTACTTTGATACCCCGTGGTCAAGCTCGCGGTCTTACCTGGTTTATGCCTAGTGAAGATCAAGGTTTAATTTCTAGAGCGCAAATTCTGGCTCGTATTACTGGTGCTTTGGGTGGTCGCGCTGCTGAAAAAGTAATTTTTGGGGATGCTGAGGTAACAACTGGTGCTGGTAATGATTTGCAACAGGTTACAGGAATGGCGCGTCAAATGGTGACTCGTTATGGTATGTCTGATTTGGGTCCGATGTCTCTAGAAACTCAGCAAAGTGAAGTTTTCTTGGGTCGCGATCTGATGACTCGTTCGGAATATTCTGATGAAATTGCTTCTCGTATTGATGCTCAAGTTAGAACTATTGTTGAACATTGCTATGAGGAAGCTTGTCATATGATGCGGGATCACCGAGTTGTAATTGATCGTTTGGTTGATTTGTTAATTGAAAAGGAAACTATTGATGGTGATGAATTTCGCCAAATTGTGGCTGAGTACGCTGAGGTTCCTGAAAAGGAACGTTATGTTCCCATGATTTAATCTGGTTTCTCCACTTCAGTTTGATCATAGTTGAAGTTGGAATATTTGATTGAAAAAAAGAACTAAGAGTTAAGAAGTTTTTATGCTTGACTTTTAGTTCTTTCTTTATCACTATCTTAACTATCATTTCTGTTTGAATATCTACAGGTGGTGCATAGCTAATGGTAAAGAGTGCGTGGGAAGTGTGGGAGGTGTGGGAGGTTTGGGGGGTGTGGGAGGTTTGGGAAAAAATATACATTCTCACAATTACTATGCAGGGCAACCAAAAATTTTAGGCAACAGCGAATCAGGAGAAATTTATCAGAGAAAACATTTTTATTATGGTTAATTAATTAGACTTGATATAGCAATCAGCATATAGGTTATAACAAGTTTTATAATAGTTAAATTCAACTGAAACCATTTGAAATTATGACTCCTGTAGGGGCGATTTGCGAATCGCCCCTACGACTAAAATAGGATTGCTATATTAATTCTTTCTTGTGCAAAAAAAACAACTAAATTATACTCCAAAAAATTAGGATGAAAACTCAGACAGAATATCAAAAACGACGCGAAAATTTAATGGCAAAAATTGGCAATGGCACAGCTATATTGAGAAGTGCGCCAATGGCTGTTATGCACAATGATGTAGAATATGCTTATCGTCAGGATAGTGACTTTTTTTATTTAACAGGTTTTAATGAACCGGATGCGGTGGCGGTTATTGCTCCCCACCAAGAAAAACATAAGTTTGTTTTGTTTTTACGACCAAAAGACCCGGAAAAAGAAACCTGGAGTGGTTATCGCGCAGGTGTAGAAACTGCTAAGGAATTATACGGTGCTGATCAAGCTTTTCCTATTAATAAATTAAATGAAAAGTTGCCTGAGTATTTGAAAAACGCAGATAAAATTTATTATCGTTTGGGACGCGATCGCCATTTTAACGAGACAATTTTTCGACATTGGCAAAACTTGATTCGGGTATATCCGAAAACAGGGACAGGACCGATCGCGATTCAAGATGTGGGTAGTGTATTACATCCGATGCGTCTGGTTAAGAGTGAGATAGAATTAGAGCAAATGCGTAAAGCTGCTGCTATTTCTGTAGATGCTCATAAATATGCAATGGAATTTGCTAAACCAGGGGTTTATGAATATCAAGTTCAAGCAGAAATGGAGTATATTTTTGCGCGAAATGGAGCGACTCCTGCTTATCCTTCTATTGTTGCTTCTGGTGCTAAT
>JASJEE010000305.1 GCA_030064835.1 Microcoleaceae cyanobacterium MO_207.B10
CTAGATAAATGTGCTGTATTTTTAAATTTATATCTTGAATTAGAAAATGAAGAAGATCGTGTTACTTTCAGTAATTTTTGGTATAAAAATCTTAAATATAAAAAAAATGAAGAAAATAAGGGACTACACCCCAAAGTAGAAAAACTTTTAAATTCAAATCGCTTCTTTGCTGCATTGTATGACATTCAACGCGATCTATATGAAGGTAAATATCCTTTCCCATATAAAACTCTAAGAAATGAAGCCACGCACAAAAGATTAGTATTATCTTGGTACGGTTCTTTAGATGAAGAAATTAAAAGCTATAGTTTAAGCGAATTTAGAGAAATAACCTATTCTTTGTTACGAATGGTAAAAGCTGCAATTATTTATATTGTTGGAATCGTAACTTTAGAAGAAACTGAGAAAGAATTAGAGCATCAGAGAAATAAAACACACGATTACGATTTAGTTGCAAAAAACGTCTTTTTTTTCGATACTGCTATAGGTCTTTCAGATCAATTATCTAGTTGATATAATAAAAGATAAATTAGTGAAAATTCTAGCTTATTTTTGAGGGGTTGCAACCCAAACAAAAAAACAGCAACCCCTCCCCTCAAAAAAAATCAACCTCTCCCCTACAACGCCAATAACATCTCCATCTCATTCGTCAACTCATCAGACCAACTTGCAGTCACCCCAATACCACGAATAGAACCCAAAACCGCCCTCGCATCCGGTGGCATCACCATATTCGCTAAGGGATAACTATTCGCCCAAACCATTACCCGATCCATATCCAAATAAAAATAACCCTGATTTTCCTCCGGTAAAGAACCGACAACTTCCTGAAAACTCTCACTCCCCACCAAACCATTACCAGGTATACTCATCATCACCGATATCAACGGTTCGCCCAACGCCACAAATAAAGAATCATCACCTAACCACCCATAACCAAAAAACGCACCTATACCCGCCATCTGCCATTCCGTCACCGACTGCGCTCCCATTTTTTTCTCTTTCACTGCTAAACCGCCTTTTTCCACCGCTATCTTATTCAACTTCTTCAAAGTTGCCTCAGCTAGAGAGCGATCGCTCGTCTCCAATACCATAGCAGCACCAAAACCAGTCTGAGTTAAAATCCCCTCTTTCGACTCTATCAAACCAAAAGCAAATTCTCCATCCATCCAAGCAAACACTTCTTTATCCAGATCCAAACCCACATCCTGAGACGACTTTCTCAGCATCTCCAAAACATCCTGCAAATCTTCATTACCCTGCGCTTGTATCACAAACTGCGACCACCCCCAACTCATACCCATCCCACTTATTAACATCATCGTTTCCACCGGAAACCTTTCGACAACCTCACCGGATGCAGGTAAAGTTAACTCTGGAGCTAGGGGAGAAGCCAATTTAGTCACCGCGCGCAACCGCACCCCAGCATCATCAACCCCTATCCCTACAACTACAGAATCAATTTTTTGCAACTGCTCTAAACTGGAAGTAGGCAAATTTTCCTGTTCCGACAACTCATCGGTAAATTTTGTTATCAACTGCGCGTAGTTAGGAACAAAAATAGTAACTAGTGGATTTTCAACTCCCGCACTTTGCTGTATATTCTCAGGAGAATTTACCCTCATTGCTAAAGACTTATCACCCTGAAATGTATCAACAGCAGCTTCTACTACTGAAGCAACCGGAGCGATCGCTAAATAATCCCCCAAAATTGCTAAACTATAAGTTTTCCCAGTCTCATCAGTAACTTCGCGAATAGTTACGCCCTGATAATTTCTCTCTTTAACTTTTGCCTCGTCATCTTTTTTTAATTTATTCGTAAATTTCAAAGCCTCCAGTTTATTTTTAATCCCTACTACCATCAAAATATTAACAGGCTCTGTATTTTCTGCGACCTCTGCTGGCACAAAAGCTAACATTACTCCTCCCACCCATGGTTTGAGGTCTTTTTCCCAGTCAATGTTAGTTTCTGCTAAATTTTCCTGCTCAAATTTTTGATAACTTTGACTAATTAATTTCCTCGCTTCAGGTGTACCAAATTGTTGTAATTTATCTAAAGCTTGTGGATTAGGCTCGAAAAAACTGGCCATAATTGCAGATTCGGGCACTATTTGGGCGCTGTTAAGAGGGTCAGATACTTTGAGTGCGACATTTCTAAAGTAAAGATATGTGGCAATACCCCCTGCTGCGATAATGGCAACGCCAGCAATTAAAACGTTTGATTTTTTCATAATTTAAGTAGGTTGGTAGGCTAAACTATGCTAAACTATTTTGATACAGGGGGAGGACATCACCTCTGTCAAAACAGCGGTCAGGGTTTCCCAGGCTGAAGAATCCCGCTTTGTCCCGTAAGGGCAACGTCGGGAGTATGTCAATTATTACTACCCATTTATATTTTCTGTTTCCTGATTGAGAAGAAATAGGGACGTTATCTGCAACGCCCCTACTGTGTCAGGTTTAGTATCAATCAGCAAAAATCGCTTGTTGCCCTTGAGAGGAAGTAGCATAACCTAAGAAATCTTGAACCGCCTGAGTAGGAGGATTTTGATAAACGTAAAACAACTGGCGACTCAACGGATAAGTGGGAGAATTAGGGAGCAAATTGTTAATAGGGAGAGATCGCACCGTTTGTTGATTTTGCACCTGAGCATAAGTGGCATAACCAATTCCATCATTTTCCAAGGCTCTCAACAAGGGAGTCGTCGCATCCCTCTCCAATGTCGTAATATTAGAACTATTACCAAAATTCTCCCCATTTAGGACCATTTCTTTAAAAGTTTGATGAGTACCACTGACAGGAGGTCGGTTAATTACTCGAATTCTAGCATTAGCGCCCCCCAACTCAGACCAATTAGTAATTTGCCCTTGAAAAATTGCCTTTACTTGGTCGGAAGTCAAACTCCCATTAAAAGGATTATTAATTCCCACGACAATCGCAATTTTATCTAAACCAATAGGTATTGCTTCTAAACCCTGAGCTTGTTCTTGAGAAGTCAGAGGGCGCGATGAAGCTGCAACATCCACACTACCTGCTAGTAAACTTTGAATTCCTTGACTCGAACCTCTAGCGCTAGTAGCAATGTTAGTACCGGGGAACTGTTTCTCGAAACCACCTTTGAGATTTTGGTTAATTTTCACCATACTAGTAGAACCATCCACGCGAACTACAGTACCGCTAGCAACATTGGTTGGTGGGGGAAAAGTATTAGTGGTTGTTGTTTGAGTTTCTGTAGAGTCTGGCTGCTTATTTTTGTGAACAAAGAACCAATAGCCACCACCCGCGAGCAGCAAAAATGCTAAGATAAATACAATTGGTGGCGGTCCGCTGGATTTAGCCATAATCTTTCCTCCTTAGTATTACAGCAGTTTCCTAATTAATAAAGTACATATGTTTACGGTTTTAGGGAGTAGGGAGTGGGGAGTAGGGGAGATTAGAAAACAGGCATAAACACTCTTTTAGGTTTACCACATTTACATGGAATAGCCTGTATTCAGCCCATCTAATAAAATGACTGTACCACACTTACATGGAATAGGCTGTATGTATATCTAGATAATTAATGATAGAACTCCGTTTTGCCGTTCTGTCTTCCACCAATTTGATCTTAGACATCTCTAGAAAATAAATAAACCTCTTAGTTAGATCAGCTAAAGAAAGAAAAAATCACCATTAAAAATCATTTTTCCTGCCTTTTTCGTAAAAATGTCTTACCGAATTATTAATTATTTAATTATTAAATATAGCAATGTGCGCTGGCACGCTTTACAAATTGCAGGAGGTGTCCAAGAGCTAAAAGCCTTATATTATCGGCAATTTATTCTCCCTTTTCCCCGTTCCCTGTTCCCTGTTCCCTGCGCACAGCGCTATAATTCTGGTTGAAAGCCGACCCTTTTAAGGGGAAAAAAAGAAATAATAATAATAATATTTTCTGAGCTATAATTCCGTAACGGTTTTAACCAGAGGTAATTATCAATTATCCCTGATCAATTATCAATTAATGAACTTTTCCCTGTTCCCTACTTCTGCAAAAAATCTATATCTTTTTCACCAGATGTCTATTACTCTGGTGGTAATTGTTTGGCATTATCAAGAATTTGCAGGCGACGACTCACTTCGTCATCTACAACCATATTGTCCAGCTCTGCTTTAAGCTTTTCTGTAGGGTCTTCTGAAAGCTCTGCCAGGGAATTTTGTTGCAGGTTGCGACGCTCCACAGCACTCTTAGCCTGCTCGAATTGAGACCGGGCTGAATCAATATTTAAGTTATTATTAACTTTGGCCATCTCTCCCAAAGCTTTGTTAATCTCCTGCATATCTTTCATATTACCCAGGTCTGTCCTATATTCTTCCAACTTCTGTCGTTCCCGCCTCAGCTTATCTTTGGAAACTTCAACATACTTTTCAGCTTGCAACACCTGTGCTTCTAACTGGGGCAAGATTTGTTCTGTTTGAATTACTTTAGACATCGCCAGTCGGGCAGCCTCTTCGTTACCATTTCGTTGAGCCATCATTGCTTGGTTCTCGAAGGTCTGCATTTCCTTAACTTTCGCCTCATACTTCTGTTTAGCCCGTTCGTAAGCGCTAACTTGAGTAGCAACGGCGGTCGCCAGCTTTTGCACTGATTCTTGCATGGAACGCAGAGATTCTTCTGCTACCTCTACGGAAACTCGACCGCCAGACTCAACTGGGATTCCCCATAGCCAATTCCAAGTTCCAACCATCGCTCTTCCCGCTTTTTCACCCATGAGCCAGTAGAGAAATTTTTTCATAATTTTCCTGCTGTTCTTTCTACAAGGTTTACTTAATAGTTTATCAATGCTAAGTCTCTTTTTTATGAAAACTTCTGGTGAGTCCTTAACTGGACTTTCGGAAAAAAATTAAGTAATACCAAGCGTCATAAATGTTTATTACAAATGGTAGAAGTAAGGAAACCGATGCTACCAGACATGATATAAGTCCAGATATAAATGAAAGTATTGTGATTAGAGTTTTGAGTAATGAAAGTAGCTATTACAGGAGCAACAGGGTTTGTTGGCAGTCGCTTGGTGGAGCGTCTACATTCGGAGGGAGAGCAAATATTGGTTTTGACCCGCAACCCAGAGAGAGCTAAACGGGTTTTTCCTACTTCAGCCTATCCTAATTTAGAGGTGGTTGGCTATCAGCCAAAACAATCAGGTGCTTGGCAACAGTCTATAGATGGCTGCGACGCTGTGGTTAATTTGGCGGGAGCTGGTATTGCGGATGAGCGCTGGAGTCCTAGTCGGAAGCGAGAGATTATGGAGAGTCGCCAGGTGACTACTGAAAAGTTGGTTGAGGCGATCGCCCAAGCTAATTCTAAGCCATCGGTATTGGTGAGTGGGTCGGCTGTGGGATATTATGGCACGAGTGAAACGGCGACTTTTGATGAAACTAGTCCCAGTGGGGATGATTTTCTGGCAGAGGTGTGCCAAAAATGGGAGGCTGCTGCCCAACCTGTCAAGGATGTGGGAGTGAGGTTGGTGATTTTGCGCATTGGTATTGTATTGGGGATGGGGGGCACTGTGTCGAAAATGTTGACCCCATTTAAGTTATTTGCTGGTGGGCCTATTGGTAGTGGTCAGCAATGGTTTTCTTGGGTACATCGGGATGATTTGGTGAGTTTAATTTTACATTCTCTACGCCACCCAGAAATTCAAGGAGTATTTAATGCTACTGCTCCTAATCCTGTCCGCATGGGAGAATTTTGTCAAGATTTAGGATCAGCTTTAAATCGCCCTTCTTGGTTGCCTGTACCTGATTTTGCCATTGAGATTTTATTGGGGGATGGTGCTGTGGTAGTGTTGGAGGGTCAAAAAGTTCTGCCGAAGCAGACTCAAGCTTCTGGTTTTGAATATCAGTATCCTAATGCTAAAGCTGCTCTCAAAAATATTTTGGCTTCTGCTTAAAACTTTTTAAAACTTTTTGATTTTTTCCACCAGAAAGCTGCCTTAATTCAGAAGCTAATTTAAGGCAGCCTGATAATTTTTTTTGATAGGTTAAGTAACGTAATTCAGAATTTTTATTACTGAACAGTTACAGATTCATTCATTTGTTCTTTTAATTTCTCTAAATTATCTGGATCTACATAGTGGCAAACCGCGTCATCTAAACAGATTAAAGCCCAACCAGATTCATCAATACTCATCAGTTTATAATCTGCCTGTTGTATAAAAAATCCTTTATGATTACGAGTTTCCGGCTTTACTTTAACATCATTATTATTTTTCATTGTCTTTCAACTCCTTGTATTATTCTGATTATCTTTGGCTCTATTATTGAGTTTTTCAAAAGAGAACTTTTACTTCTCCAAACTCAGATTCTAGTAAAAATATAGAGGTTAACTATTCTCAAGCTAACTTCGATATAGGGCACTTATAGTGCCAACCTCACATCCTAAAAAATGTTTTCTCTGATTTACTTGTTTTTAGACTACCTAATTTTCATGACTTTCAGGTCAGAGCAACTTTGAGGTAGCAATAGACTATTACTAAAGCTATTTATCTCTACCCAAGATTGCACCTAAAAGTTCGTTTAGCTAGTCCCTTTAATTATAGAAAACTTAAGTTAATAAAGTTTTCCACTTGATTTCATTAAATTTTTCTGGCAATATAATTTTCAACTTCAAGTATTGATTAATGCTAATTAAGCTAATTAAAACTAGAAATTAGCATCTATCGAGTTGATACCAGATAGTTAGAGATAGCCAACAGAGCTATAATACTCTTAGGGTTTTTCTACTTACATCTATATACAGTGATAAGTAATCTCTGAAGTTCTACAAATCATAACATGATATTTTGAGGGTAGGTATAAAGTTTTTATACAATCTATAAAGTTTTCTTAACAGTCATATGTTCTATAAAGATTAGCTTTTACCATTGTGGTAAAAGCTCAGGTAATAACAGGTAATAATTTGTTACAAATCAAACAACCAACTTTGAATTCTAGTTAAGCTCGGCCAGTCTGGTCTTTTTTCAAAACCATCCTTAATATTATTTTTAATTTCTTCTAGCCAATCAGAATCTGCCATAATCATTTGCTGGGCTCTCTCTATATGAGGTCTGACACCTTTTTCTTGTAATTCCAACATTGCTAAAGCCAAGTTAATTCTACCTTGGGGATCATCTTGGTTAAGTTTAACTCCTGTCTTAGCTGCTTTATAAGCCAATTTTGGTTTTTTCTCTAGTAGATATAGCCATGACAAACTCACCCAACTACTACTATTTTTAGGGGCACGAGTAGTAATTTCTTTAAATAATGGAATTAAAGTCTGTGCTTCTTCTCCAGCTTTATATCTTTCTAATCCTTCTTGATATAATTCTTCAGGTGTCTTAGTCATTCGATTTGAGATTTTTTATTTAAAAATATTGGGTACAAGAAAATAAGTTTACGGTTTTAGCTGGAAAAGATCAAATAAATAATACAAAATAATATATAGCAATCCGCGTATAGGTTGCGGGTAATCAAAAAGTAAATAAAAAAACTGAAACTCTTGACTTTTCCCTGTTAAGCGTTCCCTATTCCCTAAAAGCCATTAAAATTTTGTACACGAATAAAATAGGATTGCTATATACTAGTTCCCATACTGGTAAGCTACAAAGTTTTAGGTTTGACGGAACAGGGAATAAAAAAAATACAAAATATAAATGCACTTCACGAGCTTGATAAATGCTATAAAATAATCCCAAATAAATAGAAGCACAATAAATACTGTACCCCTAATACGATTTATCAAAAATAATGCTATATCTGATTGGGTGAAATAGTGACTTTGTATCCAACCTATTTACAGAAGTATGGGAGGAGGGGGGAGAAGTTAAAAGTAGGAAAAATTTCTACTAACTGACTAATAATTGTCAAAAAAATACTTTAAAATCTTGGTAACTATTTAACTGTTGAAGTCTAGCTGAAGTACAGGATTACTTTTGGTGATTCGTATCAGTATAATATCAGGGCTATTTCATTCTCAACTGTGCCATTTTGTGTATTTACGAAAATACCTTATTTTGAGCTTTATAAAATTTATCTTTCCCTACCTGAAAGTAAGTAAATTCATGCTCAAAATCTAGAAT
>JASJEE010000306.1 GCA_030064835.1 Microcoleaceae cyanobacterium MO_207.B10
ATCTTAAATGTTGCAATAGATGTAGGTTGGGTTGTTTGCGCGATTCATTGCGCAGCATGGGACGAAACCCAACAACAATCTTTCTCCCCTACTCCCCTACTCCCCTACTCCCTAATGCACAGTTTTAGCTGAAACAGTCCAGTAGGTATTAGTTTTAGGGTAAGCATTCAGCCCTCAGCTCATCCTACGGAATCCTACGCAAACAGCTTTCAGCTATTGATTTTAGTGCGTATAGGAAAGCTTTATTCATGGAGTCAGATTTTCCTGACTAAAAAAGCTAGCACCCTTGACCTTAAAGTCTATATTTATTTGAACCCTTTCTATAGCGCAGGTTTTTCTTGCTGATTGCTGACTGATAATAGCTGAATGCTTACTTTTAGGTAATATTAAATCTGTTTAATTCAGAATAAAAAATTCCGCTCTTCATTAAATTACCAAATTTTTGTAATTAGCATTTCCAATAACTACTATAGCTCCCACCTATAACTCTTGTTCAGCAAACCCTAATTAATCAAAATTTTTTTAATTTATTTGACTATTTCCCTAGTTTTCTGATTTGCCGAAAATGCCATTGACTTTTTAAGTTTAAACTCTGCCTGTGGTTGACCAACATTATAAGTCAAAGCATAACTATTAGCCAATAACCAAAACCATAAACCAGGATAATGAGATTCTAACCAAGGTTGAATCCGACGAGTAAAACTAGGCAACCATCCTAATAACCAACTTACCAAAGTAAACAAAGTAAAATTGATATAACTTGTTGTCCAGAGTAATATTTCTTTAAAGTTAATAAAATCCAGAATCCATAATAAAAGATAAGGATTTTTTCTCGCTGCGACCAGAGCGAGTCTTGTAAAAGTAAACCAACTAGCCCGGTCTTTAATAAAAGTATCTGCTACTTCCAGAGGTTCCTCTGCTAATAAACCAAAAAATGTATTCAATATAGAATTGATTTTTTGGGGAGGTAAAAATTTACCAGTAGGTGCCATCATCCCTTTAGAAAATAACCAAGTAATCGCAATATTACTTTGATAAGCCCGAATTTTATTTAAGTTATCAGCATTAAGTAAATCGTATTTTAAAGCAGTATCTAGAAGTTCAGTTAACCGAGGTAAATTTCTGACTAAAGAACCAAAACCAGTAAATACTAAAGGAGACTGAAGTGAGGCAGCATCACCAATACAAACTAAACGGTCAAAAGCCACCTTTCTATCACTACCCTTAATACTAAAATGTCCGGGAATATAACCAAAAGTTGGTTTTTTCCAGACTAAATTATCCAGATCGCAGCGCCGATATTCTGGTAAAATTGAGAAAAAATCCTCATACATTTCCAACAGGGAACCTGGATTTTCAGGATGAACTTGATGATAATGAAATAGATAAATTGTCAACTCATTACCAGCACCAGGAAACAATTCCCAAATCAATTGTCTACCGCGAGAAATATCACCATGACTATTCAAAACATCTCCATAATTTGAATCCCAAACACCAGTTTCAAATCCACCATCAATTACAGCTCCCACTGTAGGACAAACACTATCAAAAGCACGACCACCATTTAACTGCCAAGCAATCGGAGAAGCAGTACCCATAGCATCAACTAACAAACGCCCACAGAAAATTTGTTCGGCTCCACTAGGTAAATTTCGAGCGGAAACTACAACTTTTTCTGGTTCAATTTCAGTTTTAATAAATTCTGTTTCATCTAAAATTTTTCCTCCCGCTTCTTGCAACTTAATTCCACACAAATGCAGTAATTTTTCTGAATCTAATGCCACATTTAAAACTGTAGGAGTATGGAGAACTTTTGCTTTAGCAAAATCAGGATTATTCGCATCAAAAAATTTATTAAATCCATCTCGGTATTCTCTAGCAATTAAATTTTCTACTTCTACAGAAGTAAATAAACCAAGATTAATTAAACTTTGCAATTCAGAGCGAGAAATATTCCATTCTCGATTCATTTTACCAAAAGGTAAACGTTCTAATAATAATACTTTGTACCCTAATCTTGCCATCACGGCAGCATGAATAACTCCCAGAGCCCCACCAACATAAATTAAGTCATATTCTAGAGAATTATCATTAGACTTTACCGGTTTTTTCCAAATAACTTGTTTTGGTTTTTGAGGATTTTTAACTCCTTCACGCCAACGTTTCTCCCACCAATATAAACGCTTAAGGTCATATTCTCCTTGAGGCATTTTTTGAAAGTATTTAACAGTCAGGGGATAATCAGATGCTAAAGCTGAAAAAATTGACTGATTTGATAAATCAATTGTAGGAGGTTCTGGATAATTTAGGGGGAATTCTTTTCTGATACTATGAGTTAAATTTTGGGTAAAACTTTTGGCTATGGAAGATATATTTCCTGTGACAAATACCTTCAGATAGGTAGTTCTCTGTAATGACCAAACAAAAACCGAGATTTCCTCAGTGTTTTGAGCAGAAAATTTGACAACAAAGCCATCAGGGGTAATCGTTTTTTCGCCGATCCCTGGCTCAAACTGGTGCTGTAACCATTGACATACTGTTGTAGTCTGAGGTGTTGGTACTTCTAGGTAAAGGATTTCTTTCATTGGCTCTTTTGGGTTAGTAATCAATTTTTCAGTATCAGTTGACAGTATTTTAAAATATGCTATTATGCGTTAATACTATTTTTATTTGACCTAAAGTTTACAATATTTTCTTACACTAAGTACACCCAATAAATATATTCCTTCGGCTATATACTCCTGTAAGTTTTTTCTATTCATTGAGGAATTAAAGACTAACTTATCTGTATTTTGCATTGGGCTAGAGTAGAGTTTGGCCTAAGTCAAAATATAGGAGCTGATTAACCAACCTTGTACAAAAAATTTAAAACAGAAAATAAAAAGAGAATAAATTTATCAATATGAATTATCCTATACCCACAAGTTCTCAAGAGGTCATAGCTTTACGACAACAGTCAATTAATGAGGAGCTCGTTGCTGCTGCTATGGCTGGTGTAATTAATGTCGCTCGTTCCCAAGGAAAGTCCATCGATCAACTTCAAGCCGAAATTCTAGCTGACGATAATCTACTAGATATAGCTCAAAGAAAGTTGTTAAGTGAGATTCTGCACGAAGCTTGGGAAAATTTACCTGAATGAGCTTTGCTAATTTGTAGCAGCTTAACCTAGCTATTACAGCGCTTTTCGCTCTTGATAAGCCACATTGCCATAAACAAAACCCTGTAGGGACCTTGCATGGAAGGTCCCTAATGTGGTCTACCGTGCAGGAAAACCGCTGTAAGTTGTAGCTAATACCAATTAAAAAAAAGAATGTGATGCTTGAGAAAACTTCAACGATTAACTAATTAATCAAGTTTTTCCACTTTACCAATTTGGTCTAAACCAGAACCAAGTCTTATAAGTAGTCCCATTGTGTTAGCCTATCTGTTGAGTAAACGGTAAAAATTAAATTTTGATTAATATTTTTTACAATGGCTACTTATTTTACTATGAGACTTCCTTGGACTTTCTGTACCTATTTTAGAATCACAGGAAGTTCCACCTGTTGAGGATGGCCCAGCTTCTGGGGAATTTAGTATTATCCTATCTGATAATTTTTTGGCTGTAGGGGGCGTTTTGAGGAACTATCCAGCCCTCTATTTCCGGTGGGAGATCCAGACTCGGAGGAAAATCCTCAAAGTCCGATTCATAATTATGATTGACTTTAGTAATTCGTTCAATGACTCTAAATCCGTTGCCATTAAGGTACATAGTTAAACATTGCTATTTGGCTTTTTTTTGAATAACCCACTTCAGAATAATATTCAATCTTCTTGGCGACCATAATTATTACATTGATAATTTTTTTTACCCCTTCTTCGACCATTTTTTCTAATATTATTAGAGTTACATTTTAGGCAATTTATCTTCATTATTTGGCTGGCGATCGCGTAAATTAAAATTTTCTACTTAATTAGAAATCATCCCCTAGTGATGCAACGCCCTATTAAGACCTAAAACCTATCACCTAAAACCTAACACCTAACACCTATAACCAAGCAATGTAGCAATTTTTTATGAGAATGGTATTATATTAATATAGCAACTAGCACTTTAGTTGAGTTTTCAGTGCTAGTTGCTACAAGTAGAGTTTATCTGAATAGTCATCACAAAGCGTTGGCGGAGCATTGCGTAGGAATAGCTTACCAATTTCGATATCCTGCTGAACTCAATGTAAAATCAGAACGTAATCTCAAATCTAGGTCTTCCTCTGGATAAATAACCACAACTTCTGCTTTTTCTCGACCCAATAAAACTCCCGCTAAAGCACCCAAACCTGCACCAGCTAAAACTTTTTCTGTAGCAATTACTTTATCCCCAAGAATTCCAGATAGTAAAGTAGCAGCAGCAGCACCTACAGCAGCACCTTTCAAAATATCCCCTCCATTAGCTCCTCTGCGTACTGTTTCGGTCTCGGTGACAATGCCAGAAATAGCATTTATCGGAAACCTACGGCGATTGCCTATGATTACTTGTTCTGCGAAAAATTGAGTTCCTTGATTAACAGGTCGCAGTTGACCGACAATAATACTACCAGCAGGAATTGTGACTCTACCTTGAACGTCTCTAATTTCTCTTGTTACTGTTAACTCTAATGACATAGATTCATCTGGAGTCAAAATAACTTTTTCAGCTTCTTCGTATTCTACTGAGATTAGTGTTCCTGCTGGTACTCTTGCTGTATAGAATTGTCTTTGCTGATTATTATTATATGGTCTTTGTTGATTATATACTCTTTGCCGATTATATTGAGCCATAGCGAGTTTAGAAAGGGGTGGTGTTGCTGTGGCTAATGTCATGCCAAAGGTTAATAATAAGGAAGTTCCAAAACGCCATTTTTTTGAGTTAAACATTGGTCATATCTCCTTGAGGTTGTAGTTAATAAGTTTGAGATTTTCTGCCGTTTTGTCAAAGTAATGCTCTTGTTAATTACCACTTCAATTATTAAGTAATTAGCATAACTGATTGGTATTTGTAATTTTATTTAAAACTGCAACAGTAATACTAATTAACTCAAATAAAGTCACAAAGAATTTCGGGCTTGAGAATATCAAATAATTACCTAAAATTATTATCAGTTATCGTGTTTTTAAGGCTAAAATTGCTGCACCATAAGCAGGTTGATGTCGAGGCCAAATAACTTTAGCAGCAGGAGCGATCGCCCTGATAGAAGTTTCAAACTTACCTTGAAAATTGTTCATGCTATTCCAGACACTTCCAATAGTAACAACCTCAAAACTTTCGTGTGGCTGAAATAAGGCAGATATGACGACTTTTGTAGCTATGCTTAACTCCTCAATCGCACAATCAATAATTCCCTTAGCTACCTTATCTCCCTTATTTGCGGCTGTGGAGACAATGGGAGCAAGGGCCGCAATTTCTTTCACACCCCACCCACGACGGTAGACCACTTCTATTAAACCTTCAATATTTGTCAGGCCCAGATATTTTTGAAAATCTGCAATCAAAGTAGTGGGAGGTTCACGACCATCATCAGCTTTCAAAGCTGCTTTTAGACCCTGGATAGCTATATTATAACCGCTACCTTCATCTCCCAGCAGATAACCCCACCCACCAACTCGTTTAGTTAACCCTTGACTATTTTGGCCAAAGACTTGGGAACCTGTACCTGCAATGACCACAACACCGACAGGATGACCTATACCTCCTACTAGAGCGATCGCGCTGTCGCTGCAAATAACTATATTATTTGGCTGCAAGTTCCATGTTATAAATGGTGTATTTGTAATAATTTCCCCTAGAAAAGTTTGGACGACTTGAAAATCTTTTGGTCGCCCCACTCCTGCTAAACCCAGACAAATTGCTGAAATAGGTTTGTCGCTCTTACTATTAGTAACAGCTTCAGTTATGGCTGTTTGAATTGATTTTTTTGCAGCTTCTATTCCAATACTCTGATAATTTGAAGCTCCACTTTTTCCACTACCGATAATTTGATAATTTTCATCCATTAAAACGGCTTCAGTTTTTGTGCCACCGCCATCAATTCCTAAAACATTCTGATACAAAATATTACTCATGGTTTCAACTTTATCTATTTACCCCTACGCATTAACTGCTCGAATTACTAAAATAAATTTCTAATTAATCTAGAGATAATTCTAATTTTTATCTAGCATTTTTACATATTCTATAATTACTGGCGACACTGTAAATAATGTCAATTCTTCTTGTGTAATTTTTTCTATTAATGAGCGTCTGCCTAATGATTGAATTGTCTGAAATAACTCTTGTGGCGATAGTGGTAGTTTTTCTAAAATTTCTGTAACTGTGACTGGTTTATCTATCTGACTTAATTGGGATATTACCTGTTTTTCTAATAAGGATAATCTTTGAAAATGTCGTTCTAATTTGGTAATAATTTCATCGCCTAAAAATAGGCTATTGTATGCTAAATAATCTCTGACTTTGCCATTTAATATTTCTTGAATCATTCGGCATATTGTTTTTAAGTAGTAAGGGTTGCCTCGATAGGTATTAATTAATTCTTGCCAGTTTTCTTCATCGGATAAATTTTGTGCTTGAAAAATTTATCTTGCTGTTTCCCCAATGCCATTTAATGACATTATTCTCACGGGAGTTTTCAGGTCTGTTAAGTTGATTATTTCTAATGGTGATTCCCAACTATTGAAGATTAAGCAGCTTTGATGAGGTAGTTCGCCAATATTTTGAAAAAATTCACTGTAGTTTTTAAATTGATTTTGATAATTTCCTGAAAATTGATTTTCTGCTAAGATTGCCTGTAGGTTATCTAAAATGATTAAACACCGATAATTACGCAAATATTCATAGAATATTGACAATAATGTTTCTAGTTCTAAATCTAAGAGTGAATTTTTTTCTGTTGTTTCGGATAAGGAGAAGTTAATATAAATTTGATTTGATAATGATAAGACTAATTGCGCGACTAATGTTGATAAAGTCGGAGCATGATATAGATTTTTCCAAATGATATAGTCGAAATTATCTTGTATTTTTTCTAGCAAATGTCGTGATAATTTCGTTTTGCCGATACCACTTATTCCTAATATTCCAATTAACCGACTGTTTTCTTGTAATATCCAATTTTCTAGCGTTGATATTTCTTTAATTCGACCGTACATTTTCCCTAGTTCGGGAGCTTCTCTAATATTTTTATTGGGTAAGGTTGTAACCCGATATTCTGATTTTTTGTTTGCCGATCTGTTTCTGTTTTTGCCATTAGTTTCATTTTCTGAAGAGGGGAGGCGATCGCTACATATATTTAGTTTATTATTAATTTTATTAATTCCTACTCTGGCATAATCACCAATTTTGGAATAAACAGAAAATTGTAATCTTTCTAGAGCAGAGCAAAAATTTGATTTATTAATATCTTCACCGGATAAATTTGATAATATCTTCCATAAATCTGAAGCTTTATCTCTAATGTAACCTTCACTACAGGGAATATTTTCGGCTATATCAGCATACTTTTTTCCTTGACAAACTCCTTCAATAATAGTTTTTTGTAGGTCATCCAAGTGTTTTTCCGTCTGATTAAAAACCAGGCGATCGGCAAGTTTTAAAACATCTTGAATATCCATACGTTTAATAATTAATAATTAACAATTAACAATTAATAATTACAGCGGATTCTACTTTGGTGAGGTACGGTTTTAGCTCCCCCATAACCCCCCTTAATTAAGGGGGGAACCGCTTAAAAAGGGGGGAGTCTTCAAAGTCCCCCTTTTCAAGGGGGATTTAGGGGGATCGTAAATGTACTTCATCTTTGTGAGAAATCCTATATCTGCACTTCATCTACTTGGAATTTGCTGTAATAATTATCTCTCCTTAAAAACAAGAGGATTGATTAAAAAGATTTTTTTCCTTTTTTATTATTTATAGGAAAGACTTTAAACCTTAATTATTGTCTAAAAATTTAATATGAAATTTTATGACTTTTTCAGACATTAAACTCAGGACATTTCCCGACTGACAAAATATTAATAGTCAAAATAAGATAAATATTAGCAGTTAAAACCAATTTTTTAGCTTTAGTCAGTTGTT
>JASJEE010000307.1 GCA_030064835.1 Microcoleaceae cyanobacterium MO_207.B10
CTGAGACTTCCTACTCTCCTGAGACTTCCTACTCTCCTGAGACTTCCGAGACTTCCTACTCTCCTGAGACTTCCGAGACTTCCTACTCTCCTGAGACTTCCGAGACTTCCGAGACTTCCTACTCTCCTGAGACTTCCGAGACTTCCGAGACTTCCTACTCTCCTGAGACTTCCTACTCTCCTGAGACTTCCTACTCTCCTGAGACTTCCGAGACTTCCCACACTTCCCACACTTCCCACACAAGGACAGGGAGATAGGGTATCACTGACACGCCGCATCCCCGCGTCTCCGTGTCAAATTTTACACCCTCCCCAAACTCTGCTTTTTTCAGCAAACCCTATTTATTTGCTATTTCCTAAGCCCATCTCTATTCCTTCCCATACCTTATACACCCCCCACACCATTTCCAAAAATAACAACACCTTTAAGATTTGCTATTAACAGCTCATGGTGTAAAAATTACACTGAAATAAAATCCAGAATCTTGAACATTATCGCCACGATCATCAAGGTCTACCAACGGAACGCCATAATCCAAACGTATATTCAACTGAGGCCAAGGTTGCAAAATCAATCCCATTCCAGCCCCAGCTAAAAATCTTTGGTTTGGCAGAAACTCATTATTGGGATTACCACCATCATTCCATACAGCTCCAATATCTATAAAAGGTGTCAACTGAACTACAGGCAAACCAGACTGATCCCGATAAACCGTAAACCGATCTTCAACAGAAAACCGAAAACCATTATCCCCAGAACGAACATTCTGTCGATAGCCCCGTAACGATAAACCCCCCCCAATAATAAACTGCTGATATGGCAACAGACCAGTTGAAGAAAGTTGCAAATCTCCCTGGACAATCAGTAAATGGTCAGCATTTAATCTTTGTACCCTCTGTACCTGACCGAGCCAACTAAAAAAATGTCCATCAGGTTCAGGGTCTTTTCTTTCAGTAGCATCAAATAAACCAGTACCAATATTAAATTGCGATCGCAAAGCCCAAGCACCTTGAGGGTCTCGACGAATATAATCTTGTCCTAACCTAATTACAGTAGTGCTATTAATACCATCATCTTCAGAAGTGGTATTGTCGTCATCTAGTTGTGCAAAATTAAACAATTCATCATTCAGAAAAGTCTCTGTACGTTGATAACTCAAGCCCACAGAAACAGCAAACTCTGCTCTAGGGTTTCGCAATAACGGTTGACGGTAACTAAATTCATAGACCTCTGTTTCGCCACTAATCTCAAAATCCTCAAAATTATTCTGGGTAATTCGATTACTATTGGGTGCTATCCTGACTTGGACAGTACCATTCATCCTATTAATGGGCAGATTATAGATAAAGTCAAAAACATCTGATTCATCATCAAACAATCTAGTGGTGTTATAAGATGCCACTACAAAATCTCCCCGACCAGTTAAGTTGCGATGTAGTAAAGTAGCACCTGCTCGTTCAGATCCTACTGTCGGAGGAGAATAGTTATCACTGCTGAAGCTAATTTCAAAAGGGTCTGCTTCAGTCACACGGACAATTAAAACACTTTCCCCTGGATTTTCACTAGCCCGCAGACTAGCTTCCACATTTTCAAATAAAGGATTAGCCCGAAGCAAGCGCAGTTGATTTTCTAATTTGGCAGTGTCCAAAGGTTTTCCGGCTCCAAGTCGCACACGCTTCTCTATATAGGAATTTTGTAGTCTTTTTGTTCCCTCGACTTGAATTTCTCCTAAAATTCCCTCTGAAACTTGAATTTTGACTACACCCTCGGTAATAGTTTGGGGAGGTAAAACTGCTCTTGAGGTAATATAGCCACGTTCTAGGTAAATTTCGGTAATTTTATCTGCTACCTGTCTCAGTTCTGATAGTTTAACTACACGGCCCTCCAGTGGTCCAATAAGTTGATTTATTTCTTCTGAGGTTAAAATTGTACTTCCTAACACCAGAATTCTCTGTACAGGGATTGACTGAGTTGGGTCATTTGGTAGGGGTTGAGAAGGTTGGGGCTTTTGCAGTTCTTCATCTTTTGGCTGTTCCGGTTGAGTGGGTTGGGGCTGAGGTTGGAGAAAGCGATCGCGATTTGGTTCTGGTCGGGGGTTTTCTGGTGGGCTTGGTAGTCTGGGGGAATTGGGCCCGGAATTTTGAGCTAAATTATCGCAAGCTAATGGGGGACAAGTAACTATGGGTTGATTATGGGGGATGTTTTCAGTTAATGTTTTTTGAATGTTCTTTTTTTGCTCGGAAACTTTTGCCACAGCTATTAGTTTTAGCTGTTTATTTTTGAGTGGTTTTTGTTCGGGATTTTGGCTTTTAAATTTATTAATTAGTTTTGGCGTTAATTTTGAGTTAATATCAGATTTTTTTAAGGGGAAGTTATTCCATTCTTTGAGTGGCTGTGTATTTTTTTTTAATAAATATTCTAAATCTACAGTTTCGGATACAGCTTGATTAGATAAAAATAAAATAATGAGAAAAGCATTAGGAATTAAGAATAGAAGTTTAAACATTGCAAGAGCTATGCTCCTTTTTTGATAAGTTTTAGTGATTTATTTACCGAAAAATTTTGGGTATGTGCCTCCCCTTTTAAGAGGAAACAAGAAAAATATTATTTTTAGTCAATCCTATCCGTTTTCAAGAAGAGGTAATTGTTAATTATTAATTATTGAAGGTCTTGCTACTGAAATTCAAGTATCTAGTCTACTATAAACTCAAAGACAATTAGTATGGCTCATTAGTGTCTCATAATTAACCGCTGCACCGATATGGAAAAATTTCACTCATTTGACAATTTGACAATATAAGTTTTTTCTGAAGCTTTAGCACAAATCATTTTATTTTGTCAATAATTGTATAGTAGTCAACCAAATACTCAAGGTTCACAACAGGTACTCTTAAATATTTAATTGATTTTATATCTAGCATGAATGGAAACTCACCTACCATCTGGCAAAAACAAGATTCAGGGCCACGAACTATTAGACCTATTGGTGTTGCCTCACTACATGGCATTGCTTTTTCAGAAAATACTCTCTATGCTATTGACAAAAACCGTGGGTTTGTGCTGTCAATAGATCCAAAAACTGATAACACTACTATAATTAATCCCTATCAGACTAAAGAATTTATTGATGTTACTGGTATAGCTATATGGAAAGATACTCTTTGGTTGACACGAAATAATGATGTTTATTTCTGTCCTAATGCTATTGGTTATTCTTCTGAGAAACGTCTACAATGGCAACATTTTTTCTCTTTACCTTATCCCGCTGATGGTATAGCAGTTTGGGAATCAACAGTTTATGTAACTTGTCAGAGAGTGGGTAGAATTTTCGTATTTGACAAAAATACAGGAAAGGAAATTACGGCATTTTATGCTCCAGGAATTGGGTTTGAAAATATTACAGTACAAGAAGAAGAGCTGTGGCTTTGCGATCGCGAAGAGCAAACAGTTTATTGTTTAGAAAGGGGAACCGGTAAAATTAGATTTAATGTAATTACCCCTTTTGAGTCTCCTACAGGTTTAGCTTTTGCTCAAGATTTACAAACAGGAGAACGACAACTTTATGTCGCTTATTCTGGAGATGAACTTTATATTAGAGATGACCCAAATTCAGAAAGTCAATATGAATTAAGTAAGCGCGACCGCACATTTATTCATCCTCTTTATTATCATTATAATGAACAGCAAGATTATACTGTTTCTAATGGTTTTTTAATTGAAATATCTTATGTTGAAGAACTAGAACCATTAGATGAAGTATTTTTAGAAGATGTAGAATGGCGCATTGCTTTACCTTCAGAAACTCATCGTCAAAAAGTTAGGGAAATTTCTGCCATAGGAATGCCTTTTACTGAAGAAATACAAAATGGTCAAAAAGTCGCTGTTTTTAAGTTTAATCCACTGCGTCAAAATGAAAGACGTATTTTTGGTTGGAAGGCTTTATTAGAAGTTAGGGGAATTAAGTACCAAATTCAGCCTTTTAATGTTGAAAACATTCCCCAGTTGTCAACGGATTTTCAAGCAAAATATTTGGTAGATAATGATAACTTGGCGATGGATACTGATATAGTTCGCCAAGCTGCTAAGGAAGCTGTTTTAAGGGAAACAAATTTATTACGTCAGCTTTTGAGTATTCGTAATTATGTTTATGATAA
Source organism: Microcoleaceae cyanobacterium MO_207.B10 (assembly GCA_030064835.1). Lineage (GTDB taxonomy): Bacteria > Cyanobacteriota > Cyanobacteriia > Cyanobacteriales > Microcoleaceae > JASJEE01. The sequence goes on from JASJEE010000307.1 coordinate 4,155, forward strand.
GCTTTCTTACGGAGTTACTGCTAAGATTGATACCCCTGATATTGTCCTTAAACGAGGTGTTGGTTCCTGTGGAGAATATGTGGGATTACTTTTAGCTTTGGCACGATTAAATAATATTGCTTGTCGTACAGTTGGTCGTTATAAGTGTCCAGCTTTTGCTGACCGAAAGGGTGTACCTTTAGAGCCGGAATTTAATCATGTATGGCTAGAATTTTATATACCTGGTTTTGGTTGGGTACCGATGGAGTCAAATCCTGATGATTTACAAGAAGGTGGCCCTTATCCATTGAGGTTTTTTATGGGTCTGGCTTGGTATCATGTTGAAATTGGCAAAGGAATTAAGTTTGAAACTCTCAGAAATCAGGGAATTCCTGTGAAGAAGGAAGAAGTTTCAATTGGTAATTTGGCAATTAATCATGTGAGGTTTACAATTTTAGCAGAATTGCCGGCAGTCTAGTTCAATAATTAATAATTAATGATTAATTATTAACAATTACTTATCCTTAAAAGAGAGAGGATTGGCTAAAAGGAAAATTTTTCTGATTTCCCCTATCTAAGGCGATGCTTTATCAACATCTTTCTTAAGATAAAACGTAGACATTAGATAGAACTAATGTATTTGCGATTCAATGGGTATTCAAAGGAGAGTAAACCTATTTGATTAGATGCTTTTATCCCCTAGCCTCCCCATCTCCCCACGCCCCTATCCACAAGGTTTCAGGAGTTCCTTATCAGGGAAAGCTATCTAAGGGGAGGCTGTAAACCAGAATTTTTCGGTAAAATATAAAGGATAAAAACTTAGATTATAGGAGGAGTTGTGGAATTTACTATATTAAATATGATGGCTATGTTAGCATCAGGACTAATGATTATTGTGACTGGGGGTATTGTTTATTTGACTGCCGCTGAGTGGCGCGATCGCAGACGTCAGAGTAGAGACAAAAGTGGTCGTTGAAAATACTTTTTTCCTCTGGTATTTTTGAGCTAATAGTTTCTTTACTTAGATGTGGCAATTTTGTTCTATCTAAAAAGAAAATTTTAGGAAAGTAAGAAGTTAAAATTTTTTCCTACCAGAATATCTTTTGGACTCAAGTATAAACCATACTACCCGAACTCTTACGGTAAACTATGTAAAGACAAGGATAACTATGTGTTGAAATAATCTATAGGGTATAAACAAACTATGACATCTTATGCTACTGCTACTGCCAGAGCCGAGATGAGTGAAATCCGGCGGCTAAAAGGTCTACTACCACCAGAGTTACAAAGTTGGGTAATGGTAGAAAAGTCCATTGAAGTTAATCCCCCACTGATTCGTAGTGAAGAAATAGGTAAAGACCAGGTAGAGATATCTATTGACTTAGCCAGTTGGGAACAACTAGCATTAGACCAACGTAACTTATTATTCTGGCATGAAGTAGCTAGAATTCAAAATGATACTATTCCTAAAGATGGTTGGGAAATGGCTGCTCTGGCTATTGGTTTAGGTGGAGCGGTAGGTGAACTTTGGGTACAAGATGGCCTATTGTTAATTTTGGCCTTGGCTCTATGTGGTGTTTCAGGCTATCGACTCTATCAAAAGAATAACGGAGAACGTACTCTCCAAGAGGCGATCGAGGCAGATGATAAGGCGATCGCTCTAGCTACTCGCTTTGGTTATTCTTTGCCCAATGCTTATAAAAGTCTCGGTAGTGCTTTAAAAGCTTTGATAGAACAAACTCCTAAAAAACGCCAAAGGGCCAAATATGAAGCGCGACTTCAAGCTCTTAAACGTGGTGCTGCTAAGGCTAAATCTAGATTTAAAGGCGGTCGCGAAACTTCACGCTCTGAGAATATCTACTATAACTAATCATCAAGTATTGAGTGGGGAGACTGTAAGTCGATCAAAACTAGACCTGATAGGGAGTAGTATACCCACTCAAATTTACTAGAGTGATATTGCTACTGTAATGATAGGGATATAATAGTGTATGGAGCAATGGTAAAAGTCAAAAGCAATTTGGCTTCTTATTAGATCAAACAAGTATTTTCCCTGATTTTATTTAGTATTAAGGGGTGACCATAGAAATCAGATAAAAATAAAAAGTTTGTTGTGATTAAATCATTGTTAAATATTAGGACTAATATTTTATTTTAGTCTAGAGGGTGGTCTCAAAAATTCAGTAATTTAGAGATTTTAAAAAAAGTAAAATTTCGCAGTTGACTGCATCAGAAAATTCTCAAGAAAAATACCTAAAAATTTTCAATAGATAGGAATAATTGCTTGAGAGAAAAAAATATTATACTTAGAAAAAATAGGAACCAAACTTCATGGCCAGCCCAGCCTCGGAAACAAATATTAAAGTTACTGCCAAGGATAACATTCCTGTAGTTCAATTACCGGTTCGATTTACAATTTCAGAGACTGAGTTATTTAAGTCTATTTGTCAGGAGCTTTTGTCTCAAGATAATAATACAGGTAAAATTATTATTGACTTTAGTCTAACTACCTTCATAGATAGTAGTGGTATTGGTTCGATAGTTACAAATTTAAAAACAGCGAGAGAAAAAGAGATAGAATTAGTGCTGTCTTCCCTAAGTTCTCAAGTTATGAGTGTATTTTCTCTAACTGGGTTAACTCAAATTTTAACTATTGAAGAATCTCAAGATAAAGAGGTTAAAACTCAGGCTAAAACAGAAAACCAACTACCTATTACTCATCCTTCTGTTCAATCTTTGGTGAAACGTTTAATTGATATTGTTGGTGCTGTGGTAGGACTAATTATTACAGCGATTTTGTTTATTCCGATAGCTATTTTTATTAAGTTGGATAGCCCTGGTCCGATATTTTTTGGTCAAATACGATGTGGATGGATGGGAAGGAATTTCCGTATGTGGAAATTCCGGTCTATGTGTGTTGATGCAGAATATCTTAAAAGTCAAATTCAAAACGAAGCTCAGGGAGCAATTTTTAAAAATGAAAATGATCCACGAGTTACTAAAGTAGGTCGTTTTCTGAGGCGAAAAAGTTTGGATGAGCTGCCCCAATTTTGGAATGTATTAAAAGGGGATATGAGTTTAGTGGGAACTAGGCCACCAACTCCTGATGAGGTGGAACGTTATGAAGTTCCTCAATGGCAACGTTTAGATGTTAAACCTGGTATGACTGGAGAATGGCAAGTTAATGGTCGTTCTCAAATTAAGGATTTTGAAGATATAATTAGGTTGGATTTAAAGTATCAAAAGAATTGGAGTCTTATGTATGATGTAAAATTAATTTTTAAGACAGTGGCTGTTTTATTTAATAAGAGTAGTGGAGCTGTATAGAATTTTAAAAACATCAATTTTTGATGTTCTAGTGCTTAACTAAATATTTAGAAATTAATGAATTAAATTTGCTTAATAGTTAAGCGATTTTTAGATTTAAAATTTACCCTTCTTTCTTGTTAATCTGAAAATATTGACAAACAAGTACCTCATCAACAATACAATGTTACCAAAAATATATTTTAAAAATCTCACTTAATGGGACTGTTGATATTCAAGTTAACAAGATATGACTGAACTTAAATCAATTGAGAAGTAGATTAGCTAGACATTTATAGGATTTTGGGAAACACGGAACCAGCAAATAAATATTCAGATTAATTAATCTCCAAATCCTAAAAATCACTATAAATACCAAGGCAAAAGTATTTGATTAAAACCGCGAAAGCTCACAAGCTATCATATCAGGTATTATTTTCCTAAATCTAGTTTATAGAACTAATACCAAGGGTAACAAAATCATCCTAACCAAGAGCTTCTTCAATCCTCATAATCTACCTATCTCGATAATTTATTCTTTTTTTATAGCATTTATCAGGCTCAGTCAGGAGGCAGGGCTATTTCATTCTCAACTTTTCCATTTTATATATTTACGAGAATACCTTATTGCCAGCTTTAGACAACGCAT
>JASJEE010000308.1 GCA_030064835.1 Microcoleaceae cyanobacterium MO_207.B10
AAATTTATTTGTAGCAAACATTTATCAAAATTGTATAATATACCACCGTATACATAGTGTCTACAAATAGGTTAATATTTCCAGAGGGAGCATCTTCTGAAACTACCTCATATACTTTTTCCTACTTCCTTTTTCAATTAATTTTAATCAAAGCATACTTACAAAAAAAATGCTCCCTCCCTGGAGCAATTATATTTATCCGATCAGATATTTTCAACTGCATTAAGCATTAGTTAGTAGTTGTCAATTAATTGTCCGTTTAAATAACTAATATCAAATCCGTTTAATTCGGGATAAAAAATTTTCCAGTATTCATTAATTGCCAAGTCTTTGTAATTAGCATTTATACTAACTATTGACTACTCATTCCTAAATTAATTATACCCATGCTAGTGGATTTGAGATAAGAGGCGATCGCCACTCAATATTTGAGCAAACTGGGAAATAAATTTTTCTTGTACAGTTGTTTCTATAGTGTATTGACGGGTTTGTCTGACTATAGTTATAGCTTCAGTAGGAAAATAACCCAAAGCGACTAAACAACAAGCAGTAACCATCCCGGTACGACCTAATCCTGCTTTACAATGAATTACTACTGTTTCTCCTGTTTTTACAGCTTCTAAAATATCACTAATTAATTTAATAAATGTATCTATTGACTGAGGAATGCTCCGGTCTTTTATCGGAAACCAAATACTTTTTATTCCTTGTGCTTCTGCTACCATTTGCAAGTCTGAAATCTGAATATCTTCTAATTCATGTTTTTCTACCAACGTTACTAATATATCTGTTTGATAATCGATTCGCAGTCGCAATAAATCTTTGTTTAAATCCCGATTCCAATTTAGGTGCATTCCAAAGTTTTTCTTTCCTGGGGCCAAAGTTATGCCAATTTGACCTTTTAAATTTACTACTTCTGTAGGAAAAAAATTCACATCAATTGGGTCATTGTCAGAGTCTTTTAGTTGTTGTATCATAATTTAGATTATTCCGAAATAAACACTAGTTATAGTCTCCGTCTTTGTTTTAGCAAAGGAATATTCAACCGTCAATATCAAGAAAAAATTGGCAGGTATGATTTACGTTTATATTGAGTCAATTAAAATAATTACTACCAACAAATAAAAGGATAGATAACTATAACTATTCTCTAAGATGATAGCTTATCTAATTTAGCAGTTAAAGGTAAAATTTATCATTTGATTATCAAATTCCTAGCCATCCACGACATCAATGGTGGGCTATCTACAAAGGCACTATGCCTAGTCTAAATTATCTCAAAAAATATTTATATTGGCAGTGGATATATGATGTTAATCCTGTGGAACAACAGGGCAAAATTGAATATGAATATCAAGATTTTCAGACTGGAGGAATTTATACTTTAGCTATTTTTAAACGTGCCCCTGAAGATATTCATGACCTGACTGATTATTTGGCTGATTATATAGAATTTACGATTGGCAAACAAACAGATTTATTATCAAATTTATACCCAACCATATTATCAATGGTGAGCTGTTTATCAAGGTACTATGCCTAGTTTGCAATATCTCAAAAAGTATTTACATTGGGAGTCGTTATCTGACCGTAATTCTGTTAGCAAACAGGGTACAATTGAATACGAATTTATCAATTTTAAACTAGGTACAATTTACACTTTAGCCTTATTTAAGGATACAAAAATAAATGCTTATAACTTAGCCGACTATATTGAATTTACGGCAGGCGAACAGACAAATTTTCTATCAAATTTCAGTATCTCAGAAAATATAATCAAGTTTAAGTATCAGATTTCTGCACCACCTTATTATCAATGGTGGGCTGTTTATTTGGGCGTGGTGCAAAGTTGGAAAAATATCAAGAGTTATTTACATTTGGATTGGCTATACTATCATAATTATGTGAAAAATAAAGGTACAATTGAGTGGGAATTTACTAAATTTGAACCAGGTGCAATTTACACTTTAGCTCTATTTAAAAATACAGAAAAAAATGCTGATGATTTGGCTTATTATATTACAGGTATTGCAGATAAGCCTAAGCAAATTCAGCCCATTTTCAGAAAGCATTTGGTAGAGGGAAAATAAATCTTATATTATGTCTAGTTGAATAGTTACACTTTGGATAAAGCAAGGCAGAAGTCAGAAGAAAAAAAAAGACCTGAAGGGAGAAAGTTTTTTTCACGGATTATCTGTACATGATATTGCTCCCAGGGAAAAACTATTAATCAATTCAGACTTAAATTTCGCAAAAAGTAAAAGCTAAATATATGCTGTATGAATTTTCGATGCCAAAATCATCACAACCCAACCCAGACAAAACTATCGAATAATTTAGACAAATTCTCCCGAACAACCAGAAATTAATCAAGAGTTAAATCTCGTAAAAAGTAAAAGCATCGCTCTTTTTATCTTCTCCTTTTATCCTCCCTAAATAACCAGTCAAAGGTGAAGCAAGTTCGAGCAAAATATCGTACATTTCCTGTCGGGAAAGTTTTTGTGGTGACTGAGAATAAATATATGCTGTATGAAGTTCGGAAATAGTAGAATTTTCTACCCTAGCTTTTTCTTGATGTTCTTTCACAACATTCACAATATGGCATCGCAATTTTATCTGTTTCTCTACCTCCTCAATATATTGATTAATTTTCCTATCAGCAGCTTCTCCAAAAGGTTCAACTGCTAAAATTTCTTTGAGCTGAAATAAATTAATCGAACCTGGATATTTTGCCTTCAGCTCCACTAATTTTTCCAAAGTTTCTGGTCGCATTACATTCATTTTATTACCAACAGCAGTTTGATTAGCATCTTTAGTTAAGATACCAGCAGCCATAATTAATTTAATACATTTATGATAATTATCCCCTAAAAATTTATTGCCTAATTTTACAAGTTGAGCTGGGGTGCCATCAGGTACTTTTTCCGTTTTTGTTGCCTTACATTCTCCTACTAAAAGATAGGGTGCTTCACAATAAAAGTCTAACCCACCCGCACCACCAGTTGACTCTGGGTTTAAACTAATTTTTGGGTCAGTATTGGAATTACTAAAGCCCAACTTAATTAAACTTTTCCGCACTAATTTTTCAAATTCTTGACCGTCGCTAGAATTACCGACTTTAGCAATTTTTTTAATCCATTCTAAGTCGGTGTTTGTTTGGGTAGGATGGTAATATTTTGACCAACCAAGAAATTTTTGTAGGTCTTGGTCTAATACTTTTGCTTTTGGATTTCTTTCAATGAGTGGAGTGATATTTTCTTGGAGTTTTTCTATTTCTGGATGTAGGGGGGTTTGTCTATTTAATATCTGTCGGTAACGTTGTTCAAAAGAATGATTCGTTAATATTGCTTTTGCCAATGTTGCTGTAATATTTCCTCGCAAACTCACAAATCTGGAATTTAAACCTACCTCCATTTCCACAGGTTCAACTAAATAATATAAACGTAGATAAGTTAAGAAAATATGACCCCGTTTTGACAGAGTTTCATTTAATCCTGCCTCCGTCCAAACTGTGAGTTTTGACAATATATCAAATCTTGCCACTTCATTAATAATTTGGCAGTCTTCGCATTTAGCCCAAACTAAAATTTTGACTTTGCCATCTAATATTTCTAATAAACTTTTTTCGGCAATAGAAACAAAACCAGGACGATAATATTCTGCCAATGGTAAAGCATTAATTTCTACATTAGTCGGATAGAGTGCAAATTGTCGCCCAGGATTAATAAATATTCGTGGCATTGCTAAAATTGTCCGCCCTTGAATTAATCCGGCAATATCTGGAGCTGGTAGACACAAAGCTGTTTGAATTAAACTCATAATTAATAGGGAATAATAAAGGTAGTAGATGAGAGGTGGTAGTTTATTGGTTCTAGATAAAATTTTATGCTAAATCCTATTTTTAGGAGTTTCATTATCTAGGTATTTATTTTTAATACTCTTTTGACAATTTAGTATGAAAAGCAAACATAAAATATCGTATACCAAATTGATAAATGTTGGATACAAATATTATCAATCTTGGGTCTGGGGTGTAGGGTGTGGTGACATAATAGGAAAAAAAATAAAAAGGCTGGTTATCAAAGGGAGAAAGTGGAAAAACTTTATTAATTAGTTAATAGTTTAAGTTTGCTCAAGCATCACATTCTTTTCTTTAATTGGTACTAATCCTCTTTTAGTTATTTAATAAATATTTATTGGTTTTAGGCAAGAGGTAGGAGTTTCATAATTTCTATCTATTTAGGGATTTTTGATAATTGAGTTGTCAATTTATATAGTAATTTGTCTCTACAAGAAATTGTTTGTACAGGAAATCTAAAAAATGAGATAGGGAATGCTGAATTTGCTAATGGGGAACAAAAGCTATTTGCCAAAAGATAATTGAAATTAATTTTTTCCTCTGTCCTGGCTTTGCAAACCAAACCCCTACCTTTGCTATATTCCTATAAATCTATAAATAATAGGATTAAAGTCTCTGGGTTTATCCAAACTGATAAGCATTCAGCCGTCAGCTTTTATTTCATTTATTTTTACTAATGAATAAGCCTTGAATTCAGAAATTAGTTACAAATATCAATTAATATCTACCCTCATAAATTCACTATATATTTCAATATTTAGCACTGGCAAGCTGATAGCTGACTGCTAATAGCTGTTTGCGCAGCATTCCAGAGGAAATCTTACCCAAACTTTAATATTTAGTTGACAAGCAGTCTCTTATTATCCCCTACCTAAGACGGTAAATTTATGTCAGTTTAACAACCTGTTATTTATCTAAATATCCTAAAATTTTATCGTCGATATTATCAACACTTTTAGGAATGCTAATCGGTAAATCTTCGTAGATTAAATTGTCTGGCTCTTGACCAGCAGGATTACTCAAAATTTCTCGGATTAAAGGATTGTTTATAGCTATTTTTTCTTGCTCAATAAACTCAAAAATTTGTGCCTCAGTCAGGTCATAACTTTCTCTATTATTGTAAACTGCCAAAATAGCTAATAAAGGTTTAATATCTTCCGATTGTAACTTTACCCATTCACCACCTTTTTCTTGCAAAAGTATTTTCAAATGTTTATTAGCTTTAGTAGCTCTTGGACTTACTTTTTTCCCACGAACTAAACAACCCCGAGTAATATCATAATGTTTATATTTAATTAAATGACCTAATTTAGCTGTGACACTTCTACCTACAGAATCTTGAATTATAGATACTCCGATTTTGACTACTTCACTGTCTTCTTTCCCAATAATTTTGAAGTTAGGCTGACAAGAATTACCTGATATTATTTCTATATTTTCAATCGTTACTTTCTCTAATTCTTTGTCTTTGACGCAGTTAAAACCGAGAAAAAGTGCATTGGCAATTTCCTGATTATCTTCTAAATAATTTTGAATTGATTCACCCACAGTAGACAATTCATTTTCAAAAATAGACTTGACTAGGTTTTCAGGAGGAATAGGTGGATTTTGCTCTAGACTAGACCAAGTTTTACCACACCAGATAATAACATCTCTCACTAAAGGTCTTTCTCTTCCTATTTCTCTAAGTTGATTTTCTTCAAAGGGATAAACTGGAGTTGGAGGGGAAATTTTATGTACTTGATAAAACTCTTTTAACCATCCCGAAACTAGAGCAACAACGTCATCAGAATTTAGCTGTTTAAGTTTGATATTTTCTCTAGGTATTGGGTAATTTGCAATTCGATCCAGAAGTGCTTCTAGTTGTGGCAAAATTTTAACTTGACTTCTCCAAGTATCAGGATACATTGACAGTAACAATACACCCTTCTTCAGATTATTTGATAAGTCTTTAGCTAAAACAGCCACAACTTGAGCTAAAAGAAAACCAGCATCATTATTCCCTAAACTATCCAATTCATCAAAACAAATTATCGGCACTTTGTAGTCACTCACAAAATTAAGAATTTCACAAGCAGCTTTTAATGACTCTGATTCTTGATTGTCATTTATAGAATTTGGTAAACCTAATTCTTCCGCTTTAGCTGCTGCTAATTCTTCTCCGGAAAGCCAGTAAGTGGCATAAATTTTGTGAGCTTCAGAAAGAGTCCATAAAATTGCTTTTACTAGATAAGGGTTACTAATATTTTGTTTGACTTTATTAACTGAATCAGTCAGTTTATCTATTAGAGTATTTGAGTATTTTTTTAACCATAAAGGAAACTGATTAATATACTGTTGAGAAGTATAATTCCAATTCCTATTTTCGTTCAATAAAGCTGTTGCTACTTCCTGCCATTGTGTCACTCCTTCTTCAGTGCCAAAAGCCCTTAAACTTCTAGTAATTCCTTTCAATAATTCTGAGCTAATTCGATTCAAGTCTTCATAATTACTAACATATACAAATAAAGCGCCACCGTCTTTTTGTAGACCGTGGCGAATTCTGCTAATAATTTGACTTTTTCCTAATCCTTTATCACCCGTTATTGTAATCCCAATAGTGTGTAACTGCTCTTGCTTAATTAAATTAACCGCTTGAAAAACTGCATCAGAAGCTAGAGCATTTATCGAAGGTACATCAGGATAACTTTTTCCCCATATTTGCTGCGCTCTGACCACAGTACGACCGAGAAAAGGATTATGTTTTTTGAGCAATTCATCTATACGATTTTTATCCGCAGTCATAATTTAGTAAGAATGTAAATTTTCCAACTAATAACTCTACAGTAATTTTCTGGCAAAACAACGCAAACCACCTATTTCTGTAGAGATTGAATCTTCGATTTTATCAGGAGCACTATCTTCAACACTACCTCCTTGTAAGACGATTATATCATCAGCTTGCATCTCCAACATCCACTGATTAAATTGAGACCGACTAACCCTCTCTCCAATATCTCGCCGTATTCTATAAATAGGCACCAAATTATCATAATTATAATCACTATTTAACCTCTCATAAACTGTTAATACTACCTGTTTAAATTCTTCATAATCAGCGATCGCCTTTTCTCCCAACTCCACTTCAACACTTCTGATACTACCAGTTTTTCGGTTCCACCTCAAAAGTGCATTTGCTAACCTAGTTGCGATTACAGTTCCCTCAAAATTAAAATCTTGATCTTGTAAACCCACCCCCAACATTTGCTGTCCTATCTCTGTGATATAAACTAATACTGCCCTATTTTTAGTTTCAATTATAATCGCCCCTACTTTTTCTAAATCCTCATATATATCCTGATACTTACCAATTTTTTTACCTCCTTTTTTCCGTTTCACTCTACTTGTTAACTCACTCTTTTTCACTCCTTTAATTTTTTCTCCTTCACATCCTAAATCCCATAATGTTAACAATAAACGAGTTTGATTTATTTTCCTATTGCTTTCATCTCTCACTGCTTGTTGAGAATTTTCTAAATTACTATTTTGTTCTCTTTCCGCAGTATTCTGTTCTGAAAAATCATCACGAAATGGATAATGCTCTGGCAAATTATTTTCTGTTGACATATTCATAATTCGTTGAATTTATTAAATAATCAATAAATGTCCTGATTTTACCACTAAATAATAACTCTAATTTACCAAGTCTGTAGATTTTTTTTATGTAAAGTAAATTTTCTGTAACTGCAATTACTTTTGCCCATTAGACGATCATTTTTTAATGGCCAAATCCTGATAATATTTGCTAATACCAAATTCAATAAAGATTGTTACAGTAAAATCGGAGTGCCAAAAGATGAGCAAATTTGCACTTATTCTATCTCATACCTACTACCTACCACCTCAAACCTAACACCTCGCCCATCAACGAATGTAGTAGTATTCATTGAAAATGGTATTATTAGCTGGCAGAGTGATATCTTCAATGATTACTTATGCGTAATATTATCAATAAATTAAGTAATGAAAATCTTAAAAATAGGATTCAGGTAGGATGAGGAAATTAAAATTTACCTACCAGTCAAAACTGAAACAATTATCGGCAATCATCTAGTAAGTAGACAGTGGTAAATATTGTACTTTATGTATCAAATTTTCAACTGGTTAATAAGTAAGTTATATCATTGCTTTTAAGGCTTTTATAACTAAATATCCAACACCTTTTTTTTACCTTGCCCTACTTATT
>JASJEE010000309.1 GCA_030064835.1 Microcoleaceae cyanobacterium MO_207.B10
TCCTTGAGGATGACTCAATAAATAACCTAATTCTGTCTGCACTCTTTCTGCTGCAACTTGGGTAAGCAAAGGTGCAAATTCTCGGATAGTTTTTTCTGTTTCTGGGGAAATAATAAAACCTAATTGTGCTGCTTGACGATATGCGCGTAATAGTCGGAGGGGGTCTTCTCTCAGATTCGCAGATTTTACCATTCTAATAATACCGTTTTGCAAATCTTTCCGAGCATTAAATAAATCTATCAATTCATCAGTCAAAGGATTATAGGCAATAGCATTTATCGTAAAATCTCGTCGCCATAAATCTTCCTCCAAACTATCACCTTCAATCTCAGCAAAATCAACTGTCGTTCCTTTAAATACTACCCTCGCAATTTTTCTTTCCGCATCCAAAACCACAAACCCCGCTTGATATTTCTTAGCAATATTTCTGGCAAGATTAATTGCCTCATTAGGAACAATAAAATCTAAATCTAAATATTCAATCTGCCGTCTCAGCAAACCATCTCGCAGAATTCCACCCACCAAATAAATAGGTCGGGGCAACATTTCTGCATCGAATGGCCAGTTTTGGGGAGATAGAGCAGACAGTGAATTTATAGACATTGAAACAAAAATCTACTAAACTTCTATGCAATCAGACTTCAGGTTAAGTTAAAGTTAGAAATACAAACTTACTTAGTAATATATTCAATGTGAACTGCTTTACTTCTAGATTTTAGATTAACCTCACAATCAAGGAAATCTCTAAAAAAAAAGTAAATTCTTTTCAACTAATAAAGTGTAAACTATGTTGCTATAATCTTTCTATTAGTCTAAAGAAATAAATTAGTCTAAAGAAATAAAATTTACCGAAAAACAATATTAGATAGTCAGCAACTGGATAGATTCAAATTTACAGGATTTTTTGACTTTTGACGGCAATATAAAAACTTGTGTCAAAAGCAGTTGGCCTGAATCAGAAATTATTGCATTGATAACATTAAAGTTGAGTGTCAAAAGGTATTTACAAATGTGTATTTGTGTTAATTGCCACTATGTAGATCGCTGTTTTACCTACAATGCTGTAGAAACTCAGCACGAACAACCGCACCTAACCGAAAATCCAGACTTTGACCCCATTGAACCTACTATTAATGTAAATATCCGTCCTAAACAAGATGAAATTGAGATGGAGTGGGATGTAGTCGGTTGTGAAAGTTTTAAAGAAGAAAAGGGTAAATGGGCCAAACTAAGACCAGGTGAACTTATCCCTACCTAATACCATTTTCAAAAAATATTGCTAAATTGGTTGGTTTCTAGGTGTTAGGTGTTAGGTGTTAGGTGTTAGGTGTTAGGTGTTAGGTGTTAGGTGGCACGAATGACACAGAACAAGTGTAAATATTCCTATCCTTTTTTAACTGAACCTGGATAGTAATTGCGAGAATGTATATTTTTCCCGCACCTCCGGTCACTCTCTCTACCATTACTATGCACCAGTATCAATATTTATGCCTTACCCATAAAATTGAGACTGGGTATAAAGTGTCGGGGAGAATTTGAGATAAAAGTATTTTTAATTGATGAATTCCCTTTTTCTCCCTTAATTTACTGCTTAGTAGGCAAGATAAAATTAATTATAAAAATCTTATTTATACCTGATGAGTTATTGCTTTAACCCTACCTGCCAAAACCCGGAAAACCCTCCTGAAGTTGAAATTTGCCAAAGTTGCAACTCACCATTATTGCTAACTCCCTCACCCAACAAACAGATAAATAAGAAGATTGAGGAACAAGATAACGCGGAGATAGAAACTAATCAAATTATTCCCCCATCACAAAAAAATACCCCAACCCTAATTAATCATTCTAGCTACCGCCCTCTAAAACTAATTGGACAAGGCGGTTTTGGTAGAACCTTTTTGGCAGTAGATGAAGAACATTCCCTCAGAAAAGTCTGCGTCATTAAACAGTTTTTTCCCCAGAATACAAATTATTATCAAAATTATCCTCCATCCTCAGAAAAAATTTCTGGTAGTGGGAAACTTCAGGTAAAAACAACTTCTGAAAAAGCTGTTGAATTATTTCAGCAAGAAGCTCAACAATTAAAAACTTTAGGTAGTCATCCTCAAATTCCCAAGTTGTTCAATTATTTTCAGCAAGATGAACAACAATATCTTGTTCAAGAATATATTGAAGGCAAAAATCTTGCTCAAGAATTAGCAGAAAAAGGTGTCTTTACTGAGGCTAAAATTCGGGAATTGTTAAATGATTTATTGCCAGTATTACAGTTTGTCCATAAATCTCAAGTTATTCATCGAGATATTAAGCCAGAAAATATTATTCGTCGGACTACAGGTAAACTTGTTTTAGTAGATTTTGGTGCAGCTAAATTAGTTGAAAAAAGAGGTTTACCTCAAACAGGTACGATTATTGGTAGTGCTGCTTATACTGCTCCAGAACAATTAATGGGTAAGGCTGTTTTTGCTAGTGATATTTATAGTTTAGGTGTTACTTGTATTCATCTTTTGACTCAAGTTCCTCCTTTTGATTTATTTGATAGTAGGGATGGTAAGTGGGTGTGGCGAGATTATTTAAAAACTCCCGTAAGTGGTGAACTTGGTCGCATTTTAGATAAAATGTTGCAAAATGCTACTAATCGTCGTTATCATTCTGCTACAGCTATTATTAGGCATTTGAATCCTCAGTCTAGTCACATGGAGACTGTTTATTTTTCTCCTTCTACAGTTCCTAAAAAGTCAACTCAACACGCAGAAATTAGACGAAAACTTCAAGGTGTTTTGGCTAATGAGTCGGTGAAAGTTCAGGTAAGTCGGGTTAAGAAAAAGTTGACTGTTGTGATTAGTAGGGAGGCAAATAATAAAGTTAATTATAGTCGGCTTTCTCAAATAATTGCTGCTAAATTAACTGATTTAAGATTGCAAAATATAGATAGGGTGAAATTACTGGGTAAAGTTCAGGGAAAAACTGTTCCAGAGTGGCAACAAATATTGAGAATGGATAAAAAGACGCGCTGGAAAAATGAAATTATTAGATTCAAAAAAAGTGAACATTTTATGAAGCTATCGGAGTTAGGAACTAGAGACTTTTGGTTAGCTAGATTTCACGAAAGAGAGTTTTGGTTAGATGTTTTGATGTTTGCTTTTGCTTGTTTTATTTTTGGCAATAAGATTGTTATTTGGTATCCTCAAATGGCTTTGATAATTGCATCGGCTTTTATTTTTGTGAAGCATCGGATGAGCAAAAAAAATAGATTAGCAACTAATAATTTGTTTGCGACAGTGGCAACGATATTTTTAATTGTTGGTTTGCTGGGAGAAAGATTTTGGTTGGCTAATGATTTTGGGTTGCTTTTGGGTTGTTTATTTGTGGCTCTACCTATATTTTATGTTAGAGAGGAAATATGATTTTCTAGGTGGTAGTTTTCAATTTAATCTAATTTACTTAATATTTAGGGTTAAAATGTATTACCAAGGTCTTCTCAGTTAATAAATAAACTTGTGTATGGTCTTTATTGTTGTTGATAATTATACTATTTTAAAAATGTAGGGGTAATTTATGAATTAACCCTACCTTTCTGGTTATGATAAATATAGATAAAAAATACGGTTTAGGAATTCATACTAGTAGCCCAGAATTAGGTTTTGCTATTAGTAATTTTGCTGAGGATATTCGCAGTCAAGCCTGGAACTTAGGGCGAGATTTATCAACTAATTTACATCAGAAATTGCTGGAATTTATGCCTCCTCAAACTTGGTCAGATTTGAGCTTAATTGCTGTTGCCAAAGGGCCGGGAAGTTTCACTGGTACTCGTATGGGTGTCGTGACTGCTAGAACCTTAGCTCAACAGTTAGATATTCCCCTATTTGCCATTTCAACTTTGGCAGCGATCGCTTGGTCATATAAACATAAAAATCAGATAATTGCTCTACAAATGCGGGCACAAAGAGGGCAGTTATTTACAGCTATTTATGAGGTAAAAGAAAACAGTATAAATCCGGTTTTAGCAGACAGTGTAATGACACCCGAAGAGTGGGATAAAAGTTTGGAAAACTTACAAACTCCCTATGAATTAATTACTGTAGAAGGTGGTTTAGGAAAATCTGTTGTGAATTTACTAGAATTAGCTAATTTAGAATGGCAACAGGGAAAGCAAAATCACTGGTCAGAAGCATTACCTTTTTACGGTCAACATCCTGTTTAGCTATGATTTTTGGTAAACAAATATGACCTTTTGCACAGATTCGATTCCACAAAAAGGAAATGCGATCGCCTAAAATTAGAAGGCTTTAGTTATCTAGAAGAGCAGAGAGTAGAAGCAAAGAAAAGCCCAAAAGGGAGAAAGTTTTTTTGATCGCTGATTATCCGGAAATGAGATGATTGGAATATTCATAGAATATAATTGAAGAGGTGGCGTTGACCTATCCTAGAAAAAAATGATGACCATTATTCTTATTTGTGCGATTGGTTTCGCTTTAGGAAGCATTCTAGGGACATTTTTGGCCAATCGCGGGATTCAGGCTAATTTGAATCTGGAACGCTATCAAAGGTCAATTTTGGTCGGATTAGTATTGATTACTCTAGGAATTGTTGCGACTGTGATGCTAGAGAATGCAGATTTTAGCCGTAAACTTCCCCCTTTGTTACCTGTCTTTCTAAAGCTTTATCTTCAAGCGTACTTCACAAATGTTCTTTTAGGAAGTTGTTGTTTAATCATGGGATTGCTCATTTTTTTAGAGCGTCCTGGATGGCTTTTTCCTCAACGTCTTGGCAGCTTATTAGTTGCCTTGATAGCGATCGCGCTTCCTTTTAGTATCCTCTTACACTACTCTTTACCGATCAGCGCAACTATGCTGGATCGACCCATGGTTATTGAAGGGATTGTCTTACAGACCACTGATTTTACCTGCGCTCCGGCGAGTATTGCAACCCTGATGCGCTACAGTGGTCGAGATCCTAATTTCTCAGAAAAGGAGGCTTTAGCCTTAACAAAAACCACTCGTTGGGGAACCACAACTATTACTGAAATAAACGTTCTACGAAAACTAGGATTTCAACCAGAGTATCAGACCGGTTTGACAATAGAAGATTTGGTCCAACGACAACAGCTTGCAATTTTGCACGTTGATGAACCTGTTCAAAATGGAACTATTCCTCATGCGGTTGTGTTACTGTCGATTCAAGATAACCAACAGCAGGTGACAATTGCCAATCCTCTCTATGGCAAAGAAATCAAAACTTACTCAGAAATGGATGATTATTGGAGAAAGGAAGCGATTTTTATTGAAAAGTGAAAGAATTAGTAGGTTAGGTTAAGCGTAGCCCAACCCAATTCAAAAAAGTGTTTTTTGTCAATAAGTGTTAAGAAAATTTATTGGGTTGAAAAAGGGCTTTGTTGCATGAAAGTGGCGATTCTCAAAGCGCTCCCTTTGCGAATCGCGACAACTCTCCTGAGTGGATTTATACCAATTTGATAAATGTTTGTTACAACTACATAGCTATAATTATTAGATGCTACCCTATTTGCTCTCTTTGTGCAACAAAGCCTCTAAAAAGTCTAAAAAAACCAAAATGGCGATCGCACGTATCCTGTTCTCAGGTGTGATCGCCGAAAATTTTAGCGACAGTCTAATCAAACCAAAATACTAAGGAAGAATAATAATTGTCCACTCCCACACTCAACATCTCCAAAAATAGCAACACTTTTAAGATTTGGTAAAAACACCAAGTAGAGCTTGCTTAAATTTACCCGCAGTCTTAAAATAAATCTCAGGCGTATCAGTTAACGCTAAGTCAATTATCTCTGCTAACTTTTTAGGAATAGAAGCGTCTCTTTCTCGAATAGGTACAGCATTAGTTTGTAAAACCACCAAAAACGGGTCTCTGTCTACAAACTGACGAGGATATGTTCCCGTTAGCATATTATATAGAATTGCTCCCATTGCCCAGACATCCATTTCTGGTTTTGCGTAGTTAAAACTAATCACCTGTTGGCGGGGAACAAAAACGGGTAATCCCGCTGTTAGACCACTCATGGTTTGACCACTTAAACCTGCTAAGTCAAAAGCTTTTGCTATTCCGTAGTCAGCTATTTTTGCCACAGAATCACCTTCTACTTTAGCCAACATAATATTATTTGGTTTCAAGTCACGGTGAACTAAACCTTTTCCTTGACCAAAATTGCTATCAGATTTTTTGAGATAGGGAATTGTAGCATTGTGAGCGTATTCTAAACCATCTAATGCTTGCAGAATAATTTTCACAGCTCTATCTACTGATAGCTTTCCGCCTTTTTGCTTCATTAAATCTACCACACTCCCACCCTGACAATATTCAAAAGTCAGAAAAAAAGTACCGTTAAAATAACCATAATCTCTTAGTTTAACAAGATGAGGATGATCTAAAGCTTTTGTATTTGCTACCTCCTGAAGAAACATTCCTTTAGCACGTTGACTGACACTTACCTGAGACAGCATAATCTTTAGTAGCAATAACTCCCCACTGCGCTCGTCTAAAGTTAAATAATCTTGACTGTATTCTCCAGCACTCAGTTGTTTAATAATGGTATACTCCTGCAAATTTTTGAGATTGGGTTCTCCCTGGTGAGCTATTTGTAGGAGATTTTTCACAACTTCCTGTTGATTAAATTTGGGGGCTGTGTTTCCCTGAGAAACTCTTGACTCAGCAACAGTCTCATCCTCATTTTCAATAGCTGAGTCTACTAAAAAATCACTTCTATCTCCTTCTCTACCTCCTAAAATACTAACTTTTAGCACAGTGGGGCCTATTTGAATTTCATCATCTTCGCTCAGGTCATGTTCTGGAAAAGTTAGATGAGCTGCTTGCATAGGGGTCTGATTTGCTGGGCGTTGTCCAATTTTGTTGCCGTTAATATAAGTACCATTTTTACTGCCGAAGTCACGCACACGAATATCAGGAGGATTAATATCTAACAAACAGTGATAGCGGGAAATAGTGCGATGAGCTTGATCGTTAGGTAGTTGAGGGTAACAGTCATGGGAACGGCCAATTACGCAGGTAGTGCGTTCTTCAAAGATAAATTGCTGACCTTTGAGACTGCCTTGGGTAATAGTGAGGATGACTTGTGCTGACATCTATCTATATATTTTATTGGTTTTAGATTTCACAATATATGATCTTTACTATAGGATATAAATAAATCTGGAATTTAACACAATATAGAATCTGCTAGAAACTGTTATTTATCAATAATAGAAAATTATGAATATAAAACAGACAATGATAAGAAAAGTTTTTAATTTTTTTAAAATTAGTGGTGCGGCTTTTATGGAGGTTTTAATTCCCCATTATATAGATTGAGAAGCTGATAACGCAGTTCCTCTACAAGAGGCTTGCTGAGTGCTACTTCAAGAAAATATGCAATTTTTTATGATCATTAATATCGCTGATGCCATTGACTACTTTTTTTAGTGAATTGACTACAACGATATTCATAAATATTATTTAACTAGCTATCAGCTTTTCCTTACGGAATGCTCTGCAAACAGCATTTAGCAGGGGTGCTAAAAATTCAAGGGTTTAAGTCCCACAAGACTTGGAAAAATTAGTGGTCCGCCTTTTATGGGGTTTTAGTTCCCCATTATACACCTTGAGAAGCTTATTGCTGAAGTGCTGAAGTGCTGATTGCTACTTCAACAGGCTTCTTGCTCATAGCCCAGATAATACCAAGTTGTAAGACCTGCAATTCCATCAGCTTCAATTCCACAATTGATTTGAAAATTAACCAAAGCTACTTGAGTCTGATCGCCAAATATTCCGTCAACTTCTCCAGCCCATACATCATCATAAGGGGTTTCATTAAGTGCTTGTTGGAAAATAGCAACAGTTTCACCCTCACTACCGTATGATACTGTTTCCATTCTTTTGCTCCTATGTCAATAAAATATTTAACTTTATGATTCCGCAAATCTCCTTTATCAGGGTCTCATATTTCTGCGTTAGTGTCAAGAGAACAAAAATATTTGCTCACATTATACCAAGCGTGATCAATGTTTACTACAAATAAATTTCTAGGTTTTAGGTGGTAG
>JASJEE010000310.1 GCA_030064835.1 Microcoleaceae cyanobacterium MO_207.B10
AATCCAACATTTAAGATGAAACAGTCCACTACCCCTACTAAAAGTCATTTTCACCGTCAATAACTCTCTATATATCAAACAACTACTGTTCTGAAGACTCCAAATATTTATAAGCCTTCTGAGACACTTTGCGAATCAAGTCTACAGCAGCCTCATCATCATCAGGTCGCTTCACCAGTACAGCTAACAGATAACGCTTACCATTTTTCAAGTCTATCATACCCACATCAGCCAATACAGACTTCAGATTACCTGTTTTGTGGGCAATAACTGCACCCCTACCAATACCTCTAGGTAATAAAGAATCATTCCGGGTTCTCTCCATAATCCGAAATAGGCGATCGCGAGACTTCAGAGAAACCAACCCTCCTTGATTCACCTGTGAAATCAAATTAATCAAATCCTTGGGAGTTGTGGTATTAGTCCCGGTCAAATCTGGCAAAGGATTATTAATAACAGTATGCTTCAAACCCCAACTCTGGAACAACTGATTCAAAACTTCAGCTCCTCCGAGTTGCGAAATCAACATATTAGTTGCTGTGTTATCACTAATCACAATCATTTTTGTTACCGTTTGCAAAGCAGTATATTTGCTTCCCGGTTGGCGAAACTGCATATCACCAGAACCTGTCGCGACATGAGTTTTCTCCATAGTTAACATATCATCCAATTTGATTCTGCCTTGATCAACAGCTTGGAAAAAAGCCACTAAGATTGGTAACTTAATTGTACTAGCAGCAGCAATAGTATTACCGCCATTCATATCCACATAAGCACCAGTATCAGTATCAATCAAAAATATTCCTGGTGTTAATTGGGTAGACTCTGCTACCACAGTCTCCATCTCTGTTTTCAACTCTGTAATTTGCCGAGTTTGTTGCACTGCTAAAGGAACAATAGAAGGAGACTGCCATTTCGGAGTTTCTTCAACTCCAGTTTCTACTTCTGAAGAAACGATATTATTAGAACTGCTGCCAGGCTTCAATATGGATAGCACCGTCCCACCAATAACCGCTATTCCTAAACCCAAGATTAACATCCGAGTTCCGTACAACAGCAGAGACTGAGAACGAGACTGAGAGTATTGACGGCTGGCTACTGATGATTTGCTTTGGGATACTGATTGAGAAATGAAAGATTTAGCTTTTTCTGGCCTTTTTCTAGGCCGACGAGATGCTTTGGGTTGTGTTTCTGCGATTTCTCTTAATCGGTCCAGTTCATCCCGTCGGTAACGTTTAGCCTTGTAGGACTCAAACTTAGGTAGTTCCTGTTTCTGAACTTTTTGTGCAACAACACTCTTCTTTCGTGGAGGTACTGGCCTTAAATAACTTTCCTCAGAAGGTGGGAGAGGAAACTTGGCTATATTTGGCTTTTTTTTGAGAGGTAGTTGCGGTTGCACACGATTAGTTTGCTGTCTATTGTTAGACGGCTGAGACTGAGACTTGGAATTAGTAGCAGAAGATACTACTGAAAGAATTGATGGACTAGGAAACCTCTGAGCCACTCCAAACACCTACATATAAACTATATATTTACTGATTAAGAACTATTAGGGCTGACTTCTGTACCCAGGTTGCTAGAAAACTAGCATTGAGTAAACAAATTTTACCCTACTAACCTTTATTAGGTATATTACCCGGTTATGACCTGAAGGTGAGTCTTAGTAACGTTGTTTTTAGAGTCAAAATTAAATGACCACTGCCTATATTTAAAGTCAAAAGCTGTTTTATAGAAATTAGCACCTTGACTATCAGCTAAGAGAAAAATATTAACAATAGCTTGGCTGATTTTTTTAATCTCAAATACCAAACTGTCCAAAGTCCAATAAGTCCATAAACAACTAGAAATAAATTCATATATATAAATTTATTTATTTATTTATGAACAGTAATTTTGACTGACCCATTTCTGTTTTAACAGACATGAAATGCTGAAGCATTACGGAGGAGTATCACCTTGTCCTAACTCGAAGCTGACCACTTTACAGATATTCGGAAAATACCCGCAGAAATCTTAGACCCCGTGAGAGAACATTCCGATTAGCACCACTAAAAGTATGCCCTCAACAATACAATATTAGAATACCCGAACAGGAGGATTAATTATCATCCAAGTGATGCTGAGACAATGCCCAATTCATCTGTCTAATTATTCCCCTTAACATACCCACTTCTTGAGTAGAGGGATAAGCACGGTTGAATAGACGGCGGAATTTTTCCATTCGGCTCGATGCCGTATGGGGGTAAAGATATCCTATTTCTAGTAACAGGGCTTCTAGTTGTTGATAATATGCCTCCAAAATATCTAGTGGGGCTTCTGAGTCAGAGGTGGGTAAACTTTCCTGACCCTTTGCCTCAGCCTCAGAACATTCCATAGATTGCACCTGAGAAAGTTCATAACAACAAATAGCTACCGCTTGAGCCAAATTTAGGGAGGGATAGGCATCATCCGATGGAATTCGGACAAATCTTTGGGCATAGTTTAATTCTACATTAGTTAAACCTCGGTCTTCTCTACCAAATATTAAGGCTGCTTGGTATCCCACTAGCCAAGGTAGGGAATGTCTGGGGTCTTCTAAGTTGGTGGGCAATGAGCGGTCTAGGGATGTAGTGGCGATCGCCCTTTGACATCCTTCTAGAGCTTCAGGTAATGTTTGAACTATGGTAGCCGCTTCTAAAATTTCCGCTGCATGGACTGCCATTTTCCGGGCTTCATCTCCCAGTGGATCGCATTGAGGATTGACCAAGACCAGATGACTGAGGCCCATATTTTTCATAATCCGGGCTACAGAGCCAACATTCAGTGGCCCCGCAGGTTCTACTAACACTATCTTAATTTGGCTTAATTCTTTTTTTGACATAATTAATCTGAAATTAAACTTTATTTCTCAGGAATAAAAAATTTAGTTTTTCTAGTGGTATCAAGGTCTATTAAATTTTGCTGAGAGGGTATCTATAAATAAACAATTAAGCCTTGATGTAGTGGATTGTTTTATCTTAAATGTTGCACTCTTATTTTAAATTCTGGGTTGATTCACCCCCCCCTCTTCCCACACCTCCCACTCACACTTTTTTAATGCACTACTTTAGCTGAAACAGTTCAGTAGGGTGGGTTAGGCACCGAATAATATCATAAAATCAAATAATATTTTTCTGACCGCCGTAACCCACCTAATAGTGGTTATTTGAAGCATTTTTTATCTTAATTTTACCGAATAATTAATAATTAAATAATTAAATAATTAAATAATTTAGGTGAAAAGCCTCCCCTTTTAATGGGACAAAGATAATTTTTTTTCTTATTTGTTAATCCTCTCCCTTTTAAGGGGAGGTAATTATCAATTATCAATTATCAATTATCCATTATCCATTATTGAAAGATACCTTCTGAAATTATCTGAAGTTATCATTTTTTTTCAGATTATGGCTTTAAGTAGTAATAAAATTCCTGATTTTGAGCTTGCAGAATATAATGGTTATCTAATAAATAGGAATTTCCATAAACTTGTAAATTTTCTTGAAAAATCGGGTCAGACTCTTTTAATTCTATCAAATCAATATTAACCTTTTCCTCTACTTGTCGTAGTTGCTCTAATGTTTCGGGTAATTGCCAAATTACTTGAGTCGGATAACGAGCGATCGCTAAATAAAAATTTTTTTCAGACATCACAACTTCTGGTTGAATTTGCAATGTTAATATGATTTTTTCCAGTCGCAAACTAGAAGAATATAATCGTTGAGATTGTCGTTGCTGGAGATTTTTCAGTTTATCAAATGTGACAAAGTTTGAATAACTTAAACATAAACAAATCACTAATCCGATAACTACTACTTTTTGCCTGTGTAATTTGGGAGTTAATAGCCACAAACCAGCCACAGATAAAATTGCCATTAAAGGGGAAAAAACAGCCAAACCCCTAATTCCCATATCAATATATTGATAAAGCAAAAATACTGCCAAAAAAGCAGGCACAAAACTAATTGTACTAAAAACAAATAAATTTATATATTGTTGCCACTGCCAAATTTTATTTTGATAAATTGCCAGAAAAAATGCAGCAAAAGAAACGCTCCATAGTAAGAGCATTGATAGAGTAATTGTTCCATAAACAGGAAATTTTTGAAAGTTAACAATCAGACTGCAATTAAAGAGAAAATTTTCTCCCATCAATACCAGCATCTTAGGTAAACTAGATTGAGATAAAATTCGCGTTGCTGCATAGGGATAAATTTCTTGATTTTGAGACAAAGGAATTAAGACAGTGACAAATAAAAAGGTTAAAAAAAATAATAAACTTAAAAACGTTTGTTTGTAATTATGATTTTTCCTGAGCCATAGAACAATAAGAGTACCAGGCAGCAATGTCAACATGAATGGTTTTATTAAATAGGAAAAGCCAATTAATAAACCCATAAAAACACCTTTCAACCAACCCTCATTTTGCATAAAGAAAATACTTACTACTACCATAATTACAGTAGCAGCAGAAATTTCTGTCATTACAGAATGAGTCAAAATTAGAGTGTAAGGGTAAATCAAATAAATTAAAGCAGCGCCAAAACCTACCCATTGATTAACTATTTTTTTTCCGACTGTGAAGATTAAAAATATAGTAATAATTAAAAGCAAATAATTGACAAAAAATGGTGTTATTTCATTAATTCCACCCACCAAAAAACCCAAAGCCAAAATCAGGGGATAGCCCGGTAGATGAGTATCTTTAGTAGGATAACCTTTGGCAATAATACTACTCGCCAAATAATGATTACTGTTAAAATCAAAATTACGAACAATATTTTGAGCCACAGTATAGTAAAGAGTCTCATCATTCCAGCGAATTTGTAGAGAAATTGGTCTGGTGAAGTAAAGAGCGATCGCTGTTATTATCAATAGCAATATATAAGGCAAAAAATGAGAAAATAAATTTTTGCGAAAAATCATTTTTAAGAAGGAAGACCGAAGTTGGAAGACCGAAGTTGGGAGAAGGAAAAAACAATATAAATATAAGTTAGGAGCGAGAAGTTAAATTTAAAGAATGTTACAAATAAAC
Source organism: Microcoleaceae cyanobacterium MO_207.B10 (assembly GCA_030064835.1). Taxonomy (GTDB): domain Bacteria; phylum Cyanobacteriota; class Cyanobacteriia; order Cyanobacteriales; family Microcoleaceae; genus JASJEE01. The sequence continues at coordinate 5,051 of JASJEE010000310.1, forward strand.
TAGCTAGGAAATAATTGATAATTCAACTACTACCTACCACCTAATACCTAGAAATTTATTTGTAGCAAACATTTATCAAGATGGTACTATTTCCATGGTAAAATCATCAATAGATACAAACTAGGTATCATATCATGGGACGAGCTAAATCTAAATCTGACTTACCAACAAAAACTTGCCCTATTTGTAATCGCCCTTTTACCTGGCGAAAAAAATGGGCTGACTGTTGGAACGAAGTAAAATATTGTTCCGAAAGATGTCGGCGACGCAAGTCAAAAACAGGCAAACAACCCGACATATAACCTGATACCTAGACAAAATTATTCAGTAATAAATTCACAGCAAAAAATGCAACCTAAAGTTATTATTCACGGTGGTGCAGGTAGCTCCCTCGGCGGAAAAGGGGGAGTAGAAGTAGTTCGTCAATCTCTCTATCAAATAGTAGATGAATTATATGGGTTGCTTCAAAATAACACCAGTGCGCTAGATGTAGTGGTGCGTGGTTGTCAACTATTAGAAGATGAGCCTCGCTTTAATGCTGGCACAGGCTCGGTACTGCAATCTGATGGCCAAATTCGGATGAGCGCTTCCTTGATGGATGGTTTGAGTCATCGGTTTAGTGGGGTGATCAATGTCTCCCGGATTAAAAATCCGATTGATGTGGCCAATTCTCTACAAGCATCACCTGATCGGGTATTATCTGACAATGGGGCGGCTGAATTTGTCCGGGAGTTGGGACTGTCAGTTTATAACCCACTCACCGATAAGCGATTAAATGAATGGCTAGAGGATCGCAAACAAAACTTTAGTAGAAGTATGGCAGATGTAATTGCTGAATCTCCTGGGACTGGCACTATTGGTGTGGTAGCCTTAGATACTGAAGGGAGATTAGCTGCAGGTACTTCTACTGGAGGCAAAGGTTTTGAAAAGATTGGTCGGGTGAGTGATTCGGCGATGCCAGCCGGAAACTATGCCACAGGTAGTGCTGGTATTAGTTGCACTGGTATTGGGGAAGATATTATTGATGAGTGTTTAGCAGCAAAAATTGTGATTCGGGTAACGGATGGTTTCTCTATGAAAGCAGCTTTTGAACGTTCATTTGCTGAAGCTCACGAACATAAGCGCGATTTGGGAGCGATAGGTATTGATGCTAACGGTATTATTGCCTGGGGTAAAACTAGCGATGTGATTTTAGCTGCTTTTCACGATGGGCACAAAAAGGGTGATAGTTTGGAGGTGCAGAAAGGAACGCAAATTTTTGTAGCTGAATAAGTCCTGCGATCAATACAGCGCTTCCCCATGTTATAAGGTAAATACCTAGCAAAATTATACCAAAATTGTAGGGTGCGTTAGACGGCTTCAAGTCAGACTATGAAAGAGATTTAGCAATCCGTCGTCACGCACCATTTTAGTGTCAATTCAGTAGTGCGTTCCAAACCCGATCTGTTTCTGATGATAAACTAGAAACTGAAAGAATAAAATCAATAAGGGTTTGTAATGACCGAAACATTAAATGTGTTGGGGCAAAAACTAGAAATTTGCTGCACTTCTCCGGTGACTGGGTTTTATCGGGATGGGTTTTGTCAAACAGGACCAACAGATTTTGGTTCCCATGTTGTCTGTGCTGAGGTGACAGAGGAATTTCTAGAATTTACTAAAGCTTGTGGTAATGATTTGAGTACGCCTATTCCAGAATACTCGTTCCCGGGTTTGAAACCAGGCGATCGCTGGTGTTTGTGTGCCTCCCGATGGCGGCAAGCTTTGGACGCTGGCGTTGCTCCACCAGTAATTTTATCGGCAACTCATCAAAAAGCTTTGGAAGTGGTACGTTTGGAAGTATTGCAGGAACATTCTATTATGTTTTCTTAAATGATTTTTCCCCATCTTTCTGGGTGGGGAGATGACGTTGCAAATTTGCCAATTTTGGGTATGATTTGTATTTTTTGATAATTCCTAAACTATTAGACATCTCCAATAATAAAAAATCAAATCAATTATCCCAAAGAAAACATCAATTTTTTCTCCCTACTCCCTACTCCCCTACCCAGTCCTACTTACTCTTTTCCGGAGATGTCTATTGAATAACAAATATTTGATATTGTTCAATTTTTATTTTCATACCTTGATTTAGCAACGCCCCAGAAAATTTAGAGTTAAAATAGGTATATCAAAAGTAAGATAGGAGAAAAATCTTGCATAAATTAACTTCTATTACTATTTCCAGTCTAATAATAATTACAGGCGGTCTGTCAGCTTGTGGCAACCGCGCTAAAATGGAAACTTGTAAATTTATCGAAATAGAAGACGCAGAAGCAGAAGTAGATTTTGGCGATGTAGATATAGAGGGAGGGGAAGTAGAAATGGTTTGTGGAGAGAAAATAGTTGATGTGCCCTGGAAAGAGTTTCGCCAAAAATTAAAGATAGATCCAGGCAGATATAAGAATAATATTAGAAGTTTTGAGCAACAGGTAAGTTGTTTAAAAAATGATAGTTCTGGAGAAAAGAAAGTTTTTTGTAGTAAAGCAGGTAATACTGGTGATTTTGTTGGTTTGAATTTTAGTTATGATGACTAATATCGTCTTTGGTAATATTGAGTATTCTCGGCTAGCAAAGCTAAATAAATAAGTTGGTAAATCAATAAAAATAGATATGGTAGTTAACTATTGACAATTAGTTAATTTTGACTTTACCGGATAGTAATTAGGGCTTGCGGAAAAAGTCTTTTTGTTGAGGTAGGGAGTAGGGAGTAGGGAGTAGGGAGTAGTTCAGACTCTGGAGTTAGAGGAGTTATAGAGAAGTTTGTCCACAGAATAACTTGATTCAGCAATTAACAATGAACCATTAATAATTAATAATTACCCCTGATAAAAATCAGGGGATTGACTCAAATAAAAGTTTTTGATTTATCCCCTATCCAAGGGTCGGCTTCAAGGCATGAATTGTTGAATTAATAATTATTAACTATCCACTCTTA
>JASJEE010000302.1 GCA_030064835.1 Microcoleaceae cyanobacterium MO_207.B10
AATTATAGCAGTTTTCACAATTCATAGAGTACAGAGATTTTACTTAAAGCTTGAGCGCAGAAGTTTTTTATACTATCCCTTAATTTAATAATTCTAAATTATAAATTATAAATTATAAATTAATAACAAGAAGTTTTGTAGTCTACCTTTGTAAAAACCGCTATAAGTGCTTATCCAAAATAAATTACAGATTTTATTATACATCTCCAATCTTATCCATAAGTTATCAATTATTTCTCCCTCCATACCTATTCCCTCCATACCTATTCCCTCTCTCAACTAGGAAATTCCTAAAAGCACGACTACTTACATAAGATAAATATCTATAGCAATCCTATTTTATTAGGGAATAGGTAATAGTTTCAGTTTTTTAATCTACTTTTTGATTACCCACAACCTATTTAGGATTGCTATAGAGCAGTAAAAAAAGCTGTTAAATAAGGAGATTAAGTTTAGCAAAAAAATCAAGGTATAAAGCCTCTCCATTCATGGATAAAAAAGAAAAAAAATTCCTTGAGCGCCAATCCTCTTCTTTATAATTGTCTTGAAAAGCTGTAAAATTTGACAACTGATAACTAACCCTTATTTTTTAAATATGAAATCTGTTATTAAAAATGGCTTTATCCGATTAGCTTTCGTCAATATTTTATCTAATTTAATGGTGCCTTTGGCAAGTCTAGTAGACTTAGCTTTTTTAGGTTATTTAGATGAAATTCGTCACTTAGCAGGAGTTTCCATTGCCACAGTTTTATTTAACTATATTTACTGGACGTTCGGCTTTTTACGCATGAGTACGACGGGTACAACTGCTCAAGCTAGAGGTAGTGGAAATGATTTAGAAATCAAGCAAATTTGTCTAAGGAATTGTTTAATTGCTTTAGCTATTGCCACAATAATTATAATTTTCAAATATCCTTTACGAGAAATTGGCTTTAGTTTACTTAGTGCAACTCCAGAAGTAAAAGCTAGTGGTATTAGTTATTATCAAAGTTTAATTTTGGGTGCTCCTGCTACCTTATTAAACTTTGTTTTAATAGGTTGGTTTTTAGGACTCGAACAAGGAGGAAAAGTTTTACTATTATCAGTAGTTAATAAAGGAACAAATATTATCTTAGATTATATTTTTATTGTCCGTTGGGGATGGGAAAGTGGCGGTGCGGGTACTGCTACAGCAATAAGTCAATATATAACTTTATTAGTAGGAATAATTTTTGTTTTTAAGTTAATATCTTTGACAGAAATTCCTCAGTTAATCAAAAATATTTGGCAACCTCAAGTAATTAGAGAAACTTTTATTCTCAATCGAGATATTCTAATTCGTACTTTTGCCCTAATTTCTACTTTTGCTATATTTACTAATTTAAGCTCATACATAAATACTTTAGTTTTAGCAACTAATACTCTGTTATTACAGGTAGTAACATTAGCTGCTTATTTTATTGACGGTTTAGCGTTTGCCACAGAAAGTTTAGCAGGAAAAAGTTATGGTGAGGGAAATCAAGAACAATTAAAAATCTTGGTAAAATTATCAGGAATAATTAGTGTGAGTCTAGGCTTAATTTTTGCATTAATCTTCTGTTTATTTCCGACTCCTTTATTTAGTTTATTGACTAATCATACTCAGGTTATTAACAAGATCAATAGTTATGTTTTCTGGTTAATACCTATCTTAGGATTTGGAGGTATAGCTTATATGTTAGATGGTTATTTTCTAGGTTTAACTAAAGGAAACTTACTGCGTAATTCTACATTAATTGCTAGTTTAATCGGATTTTTACCCTTTGCTATAGTGGGTTGGTGGTTAAAAAGTAATCATATACTATGGTTAGCTTTAGCAATATTTATGGCGACCAGAGCAATTACTTTAAGTAAGGCTATTCCTAATATAACTGTTGAAAAATTTTCTGCTAGAAGAGAAACTCTTAAAGATGATAATGAACAAACTTTTCTTAATCCTCAATAACTGAGATTATCCCATAAATTACTAGAAAATTAGGTTGAAAGCCTCTCCTTAGAAGGGGATAAAAAAAGAAAATTCAGTATTTTAAGCCTACCTAATTTTAAGAGGTACTGATAACTGATAACTGAAATGACAGTAATAATTAATTTATGGAAAGGTACACTTAGAGATTAAGTAAATAAGGGCAAAAAAATTGCTCGCTACTACTCCACTCTCCTACTACCTAAAAATATCTTTTCAGTAAATCCTAATTATCAACTACGGAAATCTTATTTAAACCATCTCAAAAACTATCCTAAATAACTAAATGTTTTTCCCATATTCCTTCTTCCTTCTTGCTTCTTACTTCTTCCTTCTTGCTTCTTCCTTCTTCCTTCTTACTTTTTACTTCTTACTTCTAAAAAATATGAAATTTATTGGAATAGACCTTGGTTGGCAATCTGGCAAAAGTGGTTTGTGCTGCCTACAATACTCAGACAAAAAGTTAAAAATATTAGACTTAGACTGCATACTAGAAATTGAAAATATTCTCAATTGGATTGATAATTTAACTCCCCTATCAACTCCCGCTCTAATTGCCGTAGATGCTCCTACAATAATTCCCAATCAAACAGGAACTAGACTACCAGATAAACTTACCCATAAATATTTTGGTCGTTATCATGCAGGATGTTATCCAGCAAATCTTAATCGACCTTTTGCTCAGAGAACAGTCAAATTTGGCATTAGTTTAGAAGCCAAAGAATTTATTCATGCACCAACAATTAAACCTCAACAACTAGGACGTTTTCAAATCGAAGTTTTTCCCCATCCAGCTATAGTTAATTTGTTTCAGTTAGAAAAAATTTTGAAATATAAAAAAGGCAGATTAGCCGACCGAAAATCAGAACTTTTAAAACTCCACCAATACATTATAAATATCTTACCAACTCTAGAACCTGCTCTAGTAATTTCCGATAATTTCCTAGATATTGACAATATTAATAGTATGACAACTCTCAAAACTACAGAAGATAAATTAGATAGTTTAATATGTGCTTATATTGGTGCATACTGGTGGTATTGGGGTCAAACAAAAAATTTAGTGTTGGGCGATACCAGCACCGGATATATAGTAGTTCCTAATCGACTTGATTAAAAAGTTTTCAGCTTTTAGCGTTCAGCGTTTCCTGACGGAACACTCCGCAAACAGCGTTCAGCTTTTTAGAAGGGGATTTAAACCTAAGCTTTTAGGTGTCTTTTTTATATGGACTATCCGCGCTAACTGCTAGTAGCTGATAGCTGACAGCTAGTTAAACCTGAATAAAATTATGCCAGAAAATATAGCAGAACTAAAAAAAGAAGTAAATGCGTTAGAAACAGAAGTAAATGTTTTACAAACAAAAGTAGATGAACTTCGACATCAACGTTCTTCTTTCAAAATAAATGTTAGTTTTCCCAAAGATAATACCCCGAAAGCATTAGCAGAGTTTTGTCAAAAAAATTCTGAAGAAACTGCAAAGTGGCAAGCAGAAATGCAAGAAATTAATCAATCTCTGAAAGTATTAGAAGCACAACTAAATCAGAAAAAAACTCTACTAGGACAGAAAAAATCTCGATTAGAATGGCGTGAACTACAAGAGCAAGTTTATTTAGGGGGAAAACGCCTACAGGAACAAGTGCAAAAAGTCAATAAACAAGCCAATCAACTTGAAGCAGAAATACAAAGTCTCAAAACAATTTATCAAGAATTAAACCCACTTTATTGTGAGTGGGTACAAAATGCAGCTAATATAGTTGACTTTAAGGCGAAAACTATTCCTTATGTTTATATTAAAGACAATGGGTTTGAACTTGGAAATAAAGAAATAGAGTGAGAGATAATCGATAATGGATAATCGATAATTCGTCGAGAGTATAGTAGGTTGGGTTAAGCGACAGCGAACCCAACACATATAGTAAAATGAAGATGAAAAAAGATTGAGATACATCTCTATTTTTGTTGGGTTTCCTTTGTCAACCCAACCTACAGACGGTAAATTTTTTGTATCACATTTCTAATGTATCAAAGTAGAAGGGGAAATTTTAATTCATCTTTTAAAATCCAAAGAAACTGGCGATCGCTGGTAATAATTTTTCCCACTGTTCGATTAATTTTGCTGTCTTAGGTAACTCTGTAAATAAGCCTTTAAAAAATCTGATTACTCCTTTTGCTATTTGTTGGTTTCCCTGGGGATTTTTTCCTGCTTTTGCCAGACTTTGTAATTGCTTTAAAGCTTCTTCTTTATCCTCTTGACTCAAATTTGATTCTGCTTCAATTGCTTCTTGAAGTTGAGTCAAAGATTCTTTAATTCCTGGTTTATTAGGTTCAGAAGAATCTGGTAATTTATTGATAGAAGAAGTAACATTAATACTAATATCCCCCTCAACTTCATTACCTACAGTTAGAGGGGAATTTTGATTTGAGCCAATGCTGATAGAATTTTCTTTCATATGCGAACCTTACTTAATTATGAAAAATTTATTACTTTAAAAATAATCAGATACCTTTTAACTAGAAAGTTTACGGAATTCGACGTTGCTGAATTAAGGTATGAAAATAAAAACCGAACAATCTTAAGTATTTGTTATTCAATAGTTTAGTAATTGCCAACAAATACAAATCATACCTAAAATCAGCAACACCCGGAATTATATTATCTACATCTACATCTCCTTTCACATTATTGTTAGATACGATAGGAGAATTAACATTATTTCCTACAATGTTATTTCCATGTATAGAATAATCATTAAAGTTAAAGGTTAAGGATTTTGATGTTTCTGAATTGCTTCCTAAAATACTGCTTGTTATAGAATAATTATCAAAGTCGAAGGTTAAGGATTTTAATTTTTCTGGTCCAGAATTGATAACATCCCATAATTCAACAATTACTGTTTGAATCCAAAATTTATTTGGGCTGACTATAATGTTTTTATAGCCAGAATTTCCTTCAATAACTAGACCATACCGTTCAGTAATTTTATTACGGTGATTTTTAACAAATAGCAAAATATCAACAGCTAATATTAATAAGCCCAATATTCTTACAGTTATATTTGGTACAAGAAGTAATACTATTCCTATAAATAGTGAAATGAAATAGTATTTAAAATACTGTTTAGTTTTTTTTTCTTCAGTTGTTAGGTCTACAAAACTAAGACTGGTAATGTTATGAATTTGATAAACACTGTTCCCAACAATTATGGTTTTTCCCCTAACTTTTATAACTGATGTTTTTACTTTAACTGGCTCTTTACTATCTTTTGGTAATAAATCATCTACCATTGAATCTACCTCAAATTCATTCCGATATTAGAACTTAACAGGCAGCCTTTTTCAAACTGTACAACTTAGTTTAGGTAGACTAAAAATATTAACTACTCATAATATTGAGTCAGAAAAATTTTCATCATACCCTAAAATCCAATTTAAGAGTTAAATCCAGTTTTGACCATAGTAAATTGTTTGATTAAATCGTAATTTTTGTAAATAAAAATCAAGTCAATATAGCAAAATATCCTAAAACGTCCTATGAAGATGAGCTAAAATGGTTGAAACTATTATTAGGACTAAACTAAATGACTATTACAGAAGTTTTGCAATTTGCCGATCGCCTAGTTTTTGCTCATAGAGGAAAACATTTAGATGATATTCAAGAAACAGTTATTAAAGGTGTTTGGCAAGGTAAAACTTATGAAAATATTGCACAAGAATGTAATCGTAGTGAAAGTCGAATTCGAGATGTAGGTTATCAGTTATGGAAAACTTTTTCCGAAAGTTTAGGAGAAGATATTAATAAGTCTAATTTTTGCTCTACTATTGAAAGATTACACATACAAGAAAAATCTTCTATTTCCTCTATCTATAGAACTAATTGTAATTTTAACTTCGGCTCACAAACTCTATATCAATATCAAAAATATCCTCAAGATTCTCAAATAGAAGATATAACTAAAACAACCTTTCAGGATTTAAGCATCGCCCCTACAATTAATCCTACTTACTTTTACGGACGAACTAAAGAACTAGAAACTTTATCCGACTATATTTTCCATCAAAAAACTCGTCTAATGGCAGTATTAGGAATAAGCGGTATTGGCAAAACTACTCTCGTAAAAAGATTTATTGACCTGAATCTTCAAAACTTCGATGTAGTAATTTGGAGAAACTTAAAACTTGTCAAATCCCTAAATTCCCTCATGACAGACCTGTTAAAAAAAATCAGTATCCAAAATCAAAATATTCTCATCTCAGACGAACAATTTACCGAATTTTTTGACTTATTATCTAGACAAAAATGTTTAATAGTTCTTGACGACGTACAAAACATATTTATCAGTGGAAAAATTGCCGGACAATATCAAAAACAACACACAGAATATCAAAACCTCTTCCAAGCGATCGCTCAAACCGAACATCAAAGTTGTGTAATATTAATTAGTCAAGAAAAATCTCAGGAAATGACCGCCTTAGACCGAGAAGTATATCCGATTCAAAATTTAGAATTAGAAGGCTTAGATAATTTAGCCGGAATAGAAATAATCCAAGAATATAAACTCCAAGATCGAGAATACTGGTTAAATTTAAACGATATGTATTTAGGCAATCCCTTATATTTACAATACATAAGCACTTTAATCAAAGATATTTTTCAAGACTCAGTATCTCAGTTAATAGCTGAAGAGAATTTAATCATTACAGAAGAAATGAAACAACTTTTCGACACCTCATACCAGAGAATGTCTAATGTAGAAAAACAAATAGTTCTCCAAATAAGTAAATTCGACGACAATGTTTCAATAGAAGACTTAAAAAAATCCTGCTCATTGTCATCAATAGATATTATCAATGGATTACAATCCCTGAAAAGACGATATTTATTAAATCAAACAAAAACTAACAATACCTTATTTAGCCTACCTTCCTTATTCAAGGAATATATTAAAATTTTTCAGATGTCAAATTAAACAATAGTGTTTGGCACAAAAAATTAGGTAGAATAAAAACCAATCAAACTTCATTTTTTAGGTGTAATAACTCTCATAAAAGACAATGGTCACTTATAAATAGACAATTACTGTAAACTAGGCTCTTCGGTAAACTTTAGTTACAATCCTAACTCTACTATTTCCATAGATGTCACGTCCTAGTAAACTGACAGATTAGGACAGAAGTTCTTGTCTAGTAGCAGACAGGAAGCAGAGGCAAAGGACAGAAAAAAAGGAAAAGCTGATTATATCTAGGCCAAAGAATTTTTTCTTTTCTCTCGCTGTGCTGTGGTAGCTATAAAATCAAAGATTTTAGAAGTAGAAGGTAAAGTAAATATGGCCGAATCAAGCCAAATACCCTATTTATTACGAGCAACTCGGGGTGAGATATTGGACCGTCCGCCTGTATGGATGATGAGACAAGCGGGACGCTACATGAAAGCTTATCGAGATTTACGAGAGAAATATCCCTCATTTCGCGAGCGTTCCGAAAAAGTAGATATTGCTGTGGAAATATCTCTGCAACCTTTCCGCGCATTTGCACCAGATGGGGTAATTTTGTTCTCGGATATCCTAACGCCACTTCCTGGAATTGGCATTAATTTTGATATTGTTGAAAGTAAAGGGCCAATCATTGACCCGCCCATTCGTTCCCAATCTCAAATTGACCAACTTCATCCCATCGAACCAGAAGAGTCCCTACCTTTTATTAAGGAAATTTTACAAACTCTGAGACAAGAAGTTAAAAATGAGGCAGCAGTTTTAGGTTTTGTAGGGGCACCTTGGACTTTAGCAGCTTACGCCATTGAGGGTAGGAGTTGTAAGGATTATACTGTTATCAAGAGAATGGCTTTTTGTGAGCCAGATATGTTACATCAGTTTTTAGGAAAACTGGCCGACGCGATCGCTGTTTATGCTCGTTACCAAATAAATAGTGGGGCACAAGTTATCCAAATGTTTGACTCTTGGGCGGGTCAACTCAGTCCCCAAGA
>JASJEE010000303.1 GCA_030064835.1 Microcoleaceae cyanobacterium MO_207.B10
ACAGTTTATGAAACTACTTTAATCGGACATGAAGCTTTAGGAAGTATTTGTTCTGGGGGTAGATATGAGGAATTAGTGGGAATGTTTATTGGGGAAAAAATGCCGGGAGTTGGTATTTCTATTGGTTTGACGCGGTTAATGAGTCGTTTGTTGAAGGCGGGTATTTTAGAATCTTTCGCCCCCACTCCTGCAACGGTGATGGTTATAAATATGCAGGAAGATTTGATGGCAACTTATTTGGATGTTTCCCAGCAGTTGCGTCGTAGTGGTATCAATGTGATTACAAGTTTTGATAGTCGTGGGGTGGGTAAACAACTGCAACAAGCTGATAAGCAAAAGATTCCTTTTTGTGTAATTATTGGTTCAGAAGAAGCTACAGCTAATATGTGTGGTTTGAAAGATTTACGCACAGGTGAACAGCTAAAAGTGCCTTTGGATGGTTTGGCTGGTATAGTGAAGCAACGGTTGATTAATTTTGTAGAATAATTAATTAGACATCTCATCCAAAAGAGGGAGTAGAGACGTTGCATGGAAGGTCTCTACGGGGAAATAATTGATAATTTCTGTGGGATTATTAATTTTATTTTTTGTTATTGGAGATGTCTATTTGACAAACACTATCTAAGATTTAAACTGTTTCAGAAAAGTTTGTAGAGTTATCTTAAGAATTGTTTTTAAGGAGACATTGATATGACTACAAACAATTTTTTGCTATGGGAAAAAAATGGTAGAATGGCAAAGATTTAGTTTTAAAATCAGAATAGAAATTTATGCAAGTAAGTCCAAAAATAACAAAAATTGGGTCAATCGCTGAAATCCGAGAATGTCAGACTACTGGTAACAAATCTTTATATGCCACCGTAGAATTTAAGCCTGGACAAGTTATAAGTAATTTTGGCGATCGAGAAATTCTCGATCGCCCCAACTATTTAACTGTCCAAATTAGGGAATATCGACATATTATGCTCGACCCTGAATTTTTGCAATATATTAACCATAGTTGGAATCCTAATATTTTTTTCGATACTCAAAAGAGGGTAGTAATTTCCCTACGAAATATCGAAATAGGAGAATAATTTACATTCTTTTATCCATCAACAGAATGGTCTATGGAACGAGGTTTTGATTGTTTTTGTCAAAGCGAAAATTGTCTGGGATTCATTCAAGGAGCTGCTCATTTACCTTTGGATGTTTTGACAAAATATAAATTGTCAGACTATATACAGCAAAAGCTAGGAATTTAGTGAGTAATTAACAATCTATAAATTCTTTGTATAAGTGTTTTTTTTGAGGAGTTATTTCAAATAAAAAATTTACCGAATAATTAATAATTAAATAATTAAATAATTAAACAATTTAGGTGAAAAGCCGACCCTTTTAAGGGGAAAAAGATAAAATTTTTTCGGCCTTTGTCAATTCTCTCCCTTTTAAGGAGAGGTAATTATCAATTATCCATTATTGAACTATACCACTTTGAAAATTTTGTTAGGTTGACATTATAACTATGTTAGAAATCAGATTAACTAGAACTCCTGAAGAAAGAGAATAAATTTTCAAATTGCGCTATCAAATTTATGTATAAGAGCTGGGATGGTTTGAAAATTGTGCAAACTACGAACCAAACCACGAACAAAAGAAACTAGAAGACCCATTGGACGTATCTGCTAATCTATTTATAGCTCTTGATTGTGGTGAATTAGTTGGTACTGCTCGATGCAATTATGCTAAAAACTTAGATTCGGAAAATTTAGACTACTATACAAAACTCTATCAAATTGAAAAAGTAGGTGATGTAAATCCGTTATGTACATCAATTACTGGGAGATTTATGGTTCAAAGTCATTTTAGAGGAAAAGGTATAGGTTTGAGAATAATGGAAGCATTATACAAACAACAGTTGCTAGATAGAATCAAATTTGATTTTGTAGATGCTGAAATCTACTTAGTTCCTTTTTTTGAAAAACTAGGCTATCAAACTATTGGTAAAATTGATTATAAAATATATGAAAGTAATACACTGATGATGTTAGACCTGCTTAACCTCAAACATTTAGAGAAAGTTAGATCGCCTTTTCAGTGTTTATATAGAAACTTGTTACTCTCTAGTTAAAGAGTATCTAGAATATCTATAATGAAGATGCCTGTGGATGGTTTAGCAGGTGTGGTGAAGCAACGGTTGATTAATATTTGATTCACATTCTTGTCATTAGATTTATTTTAGATTTTCAGTATTGTTGAGTAACATACTTTTCTATTGTTTTTCTACTATTTTTACAATTCTTAGTCAAAAATAGATTGTAAAAATACTTAATACTAATTAAGGAAAATATTCGTTAAGCTAAAGATAACCCAGAGAAATTAAAAGGTAAAAAAATATGGCAACTTTTTCTTCAAATCTGGAATCTAATCAACAACGTTGGCAAACAATAGTTTGTTTAACTTTAGGTTTCTGGTTAAGCGCCTGCATAATTTTAGACCTAGTAATCATGCCCACTATGTATGCTTCTGGTATGATGAATACGCCTGATTTTACGATGGCAGGTTCAATGATGTTTTCAGTTTTTAACCGAGTTGAGTTATTCTGTGCTGGCTTAGGGTTAACAGGTTTATTGGTTCTAAGTGCTGCGCCAAATCATTTAATTAACAAAAGTAAAACAGCAATTATCTTTTCTATCATTTTGTTGGCGATCGCTCTAATTGATACCTACGCTCTAACTCCCCAAATGACTGCTTTAGGAATTAATCTGAATTTGTTTGAGTCAGTGAAAGAAGTTCCTACTGCAATGAATCAAATGCACGGTGGTTATTGGGTATTAGAGGTTATTAAATTAGTTGTTGGTGGCACTTTATTAGGTTGGTGTTATCGGAATCAAAATCAAAATTGAGTTGTTTTTAGATTGAGTTATATAGTAAAAAAACTGTAGGGAGTCATAAATTAACCTACAGTTTTTTTGGGCAATTAATCCGCTTTAAACCAAGGATAATTCGTAGGGAAAAAAAATTTTCTTACTTGTATTTAGGGTTTGCTGATTAACTCTAAAAGTATTTTACAAATAATGGTTTTATACCAAGCGTGCTCAATGTTTGCTACAAATATTATCAATCTTCGGTATAGGGTATGGGGTATAGGGTGTAGTTAAATAATCGGAAAAACTCGAAAAAAAGCTGCTGATGCAACTAATAAATTTGAATAACCTTGTTAATTAATTAATATTTGAAGTGTTCTCAAGCATAAAATTCCCCCGCCGGGGTCTATCCTCGCGTAAGCGGGGGCGAGGGCCAGCTTTTTTCAAAATGACTTTAGCTTTTTTTGACAGTAAAATTTATCCCACGTGTTGTTATTCAACCAGAGGATAATATTCTGGGAACTTTCCTCCCGCTTTTATGTTTTTTTGTCCCTACATTCATTTTGTTGTTACTGCTGTTATAGAGTAATTATTCAACCTTATAAATAAACAGAAATACGAGAAAGCTACAGCTACTGAGGCAACCACAAGAGTATTGCTCCTAAAAAAAGAAATTGTTAATTATTTTCTGATTCTTCTACTTCTTCATTAGCAGGGAATAAAAGGCGAATACCCATAATTGCAAAGCCAATTGCTGCAGTAATTTTTACTATATTTGTTGGTAAAACTTCTGCAACTCCTTGCCCCACTAAAACTCCTAAGAAAGTAGTTAATAACAAAGCTCCTGCTGTACCAAAAAATACTGCTTGGGGAAATTTTGACGAGCCACCAAGAGCGATCGCTGCTAATTGACTTTTATCTCCTAATTCCGATAAGAATACTGCGATAAAACTGAGACCTAAAAGTTGCCAATCCATTTTGAATTTTAATAGGGTTTAGAATATACGAAATAGGATAACTTAACTTTTGAAATATTCGTAAAAAATTTCTACAATTAAAGTTAAAGATATTAGTAATAAGATAATTCCTGCTGCTCTTTCTATAGTTTTGGGAGAGAGACGACGGGCTAACCATTGCCCCAATAATACTCCTAATAAACTTGTAGTTACTAATGCTGTACCTGCGCCTGCAAATACTATCCAAGGAGATTTTGATTCAGCAGTCATTAGCAAAGTTGTGAGTTGAGTTTTATCACCAATTTCTGCTAAAAATATGGTCACAAAAGTAGAGATAAAAACTGGCCAGGCTCCAGATTTTTTGGCTTTTTCGGGTTGCTGTTTTGACTCGGAAGTAGTAGGGACTGAAAGTTCACCTGTTGCTCCTGTTTCTGAGTTAAGTTGCAAGTTGAAATTTTCAGAAATGTTTGTTTCTTCTAAATCAACTTGAGGTTGGGGTGTATTTTCGCTAAAGCTAGTCACAGGGTTAAAAAATTGAGAGGACTATTTTACAAGTAATCTGAACTTAAAAGATATAGATTTTTTAAATCCTGTTTATTGTTTCAGATAATTGTGGTATATGTCAACTGCTTCAGTAAAGCTTGCCCCTACCTCCGCGGGGGTCAAAAGCGTTTTTCAGTTTGCTAGACTAAATAACTTTAGCTGAGGGTTTGCCAAAAATCAGCATATTTGCCTTCTGGCTTGAAACTAAATGAAAGATGAAGTTTTTTATGATTATCGGTTAAAACCTGATTTGATGCCTACTGCATGATTGAAGCGAAGCATTTCCAGGCTGCGATCGCCATACATATCTCCAATGTGTTGCTGACAACAGTCAATGGCAAATTCATTGAGTTCTTCTGGCTCAATGCCATAAAATTCTTGAAAGGTATCTGCTTGGACTCGACAAAAACGGGGCCGATCTTGGTAAATACGGCATTCCCGGTTTAAATGGTTGTAATTAATACACCATCCATCTGCCCCCACTAAACTCAAATAATGTTTTAGGTCTTCTGGGGATAAGTATTCATCTAATTCTGGTCGCTCTGCTGGATTTAAGTAACAACAAGCACCACATTGTTTTACGCAACACCAAGTAGCCATTTTTTTAGTCAAAAGTCAAAAGTCAAAATCAAAAGTAGATTTTGAAAGGTTTGCATCTGGGGATTGTCTAAATCATAACAGAGGAGATTATTGAGTTTTGTAAAGTTTGTTAAATTATCGGGGCGATCGCTTGGTAGAATTAGGAACGGTTTTGCAATTCAATATCTATTTTATTAAGTGCTAGAGGAAACATGGGGTTTTTAACTGATTTGTTCAGCAACATTAACTTTGAAACTATTGCTCAACTCACCATGCTGGCCATGGTCGTGATTGCTGGTCCCGTGGTGATTGTGCTATTGGCACTTCGCGGTGGCGATATGTAATTTTCTTGACAAAATAAAAGTTTCATGGTATGCCGAGAGATGTTCCACTGAGAACTTCCCTCGGCTTAATTGTTATGATGTAATTTTTTGGACTTATAATAGCTTTGTCAGGGGGAAGACAACAAAAAGTTCCCCCTGACAAAGGGGGATTTAGGGGGATTGTAAATGTATTTCATAACGGTGGGAATTGCTATATTAATTATTAATTAATAGAGACTTACTGATTAAAATTTGTCAAAAAATAATTTTTACAATTCATTATTAAGTAAGCATTTTCTCCGGAATGCTGCGCAAACAGCAGTCAAATTTCAGCTATTAGGTTCGGACTAATGCTATTGAAATATTTTAGAGAATTGCTATAAGTATTAATCAAAGCATCATTATACGAATCTCTGATTGAAAATATGATAGAGGTTAAACAAATGCTTGGTTCGTTCATTAAAAAACTGATAGCTGATAGCTGATAGCTGACCATTTTAATATTTGCTATAACACCTATACTATATTTCTAAAGCACTCATAGCTGCCTTAATTAAATTAAAAAATTGAGGTTCAGAAACATTTACTTGCTTTGCATTCTGCCGACTTTTTCCTAACAAACCAATTCTTTCTCCTTGTTTAATTGCTAAAACTTCGCCACGAGAATTTCTAATTCTTAATTCTGGCACTTCTCCCATTTGAGAAATACTGCAAGTGTAGGGGCGATTACTGTAAGAAAATTCGGCTTTTTTAGATAAGTTATTTTGGTTATTAGAAATTTCTCTTGGCAAACGTATACCTACTAATTCCAATTGAATATTAGTCTGACCATTCCAGGTATTTTCGCGCAATTGATAAGCAATATCTACCATTGAAGGCAAAGGAAAATAATCGCCCCAACGCCAAGCGATCGCCTGAATTATTTCTGCTTTAATTAAAGTTAATTTCAGATGACCTTTGCCGATAATTTTTTGTTCGGAAACTCGCACGTTCGGAGTCCAAAAAACGGGAGCTTTATTTTCGATTCCGCACGGATGAAGCAAATCTATTTCATGGAAAAGTTCAAAATTTAATTCCTTAAATTCGGCTTCAGCATCAATAGTAACTAACGGTTTTAGGTGGTGAATTTCTAAACATTGATTAGCAAATTGACTCAGACGAGAGCGAAATTTATCTAAATTTTCTCCAGGCAAAGAAAAACCACCCGCAGCTTTATGACCGCCATACTTTCCTAACAAGTCATCACAAAATTGTAGCGCTTCAAAAACATGAAATTCTGGTATTCCACGAGCAGAACCGCGAACAGTCGGAGCGGAGTCTTGTTCTCCCTCTTCCTCATAACTGCCAATAAACACTGGCACCCCATAACGCTCCACCAACCGGGAAGCCACAATACCAATAACACCATGATGCCATCCTGGTTGCACCACTACCAAGACCCTTTCCTGCTGTAAATTTATCTGACTCGACTCGCACCAAGCGATCGCTTCTTGTTCAATTTCCTGACATAACTCTTGTCGTCGTTGATTAATTTGTTCGCATTGCATCGCCCTTTCTAAAGCTATTCCCATGTCGTCGTTAGTCAACAATTCGATCACAATTTGCGGGTCAGCAATGCGCCCAACTGCATTAATGCGGGGACCAAGACGAAAGCCAATATCATCAGGTTTAAGGGATTTTTGATGATTGTTTTTTTGGAAGTTTCCCTGCTCTCTAGCTTTGACACCAGACACCTGAATTAATGCTTGCACTCCCGCTAACTGAGAATGAGGCAAAAGTTGCAACCCTCGTTTCACCCAGCGACGGTTGACTCCAGTTAAAGGTGCTAAGTCAGCAATAGTTCCGAGGGTAAATAATTCTAATAGTGGTTTAGTTAAACCTTGGAGTTTTCCCAGACGTTGCGCTAGAGATACTGCCAAAATGTAGGCGACTCCCACCCCTGCGACACCGCGATAGGGAGAATTTTCTGAGATGAGTTTTGGGTTGAGGATGGCGTTTGCGGGGGGTAGGTCGGTTGGGATGTCGTGATGGTCGGTAATAATGACATTTAAACCCAGTTCGCGCGCTTTGACAATGGGTTGATATGCAGCGATACCGTTGTCTACAGTCAGGATGAGGCTGACTCCTTCACTGTGGAATTCTTCGACAATGCGTTGGTTGATACCGTAACCTTCTTGCATTCGACTGGGGATAGCGTAGTCAACTTTTGCTCCGAGATGTTTGAGCGATCGCAACAATAGAGCAGTGCTAGTCATTCCATCTGCATCATAGTCTCCACAGATAGCAATTTTTTGGTTTTGAGAAATTGTCGTTTGTAGTAAATTTAGACTAATATCTAAGTCAGGAAATTCTTGTATTGGAGGGGGTAGTTTTATTGATTCTGTGTCTAAAAATGCCTGTGCTTGTTCTATAGTAGAAATATGGCGGTTAATTAGTGTTTGAGCTATGAGGGGTGATATTTCTAGGACTTTTGCTAATTGTTGAGTTGTTTCTGGTTGCTCAGGATGTATTAACCATCTTTGGTTAGGTAGTTTTTGCTGTTTTGCTTCGGAATGGTATTTGTTTTCCACAGTATTTGTAATTCAAACGTTACTATTAGAGCAGTTTATTATTAATTATTTGTATCACGATTTGTCTTTTATTCCCCGTTCCCCGTTCCCTGTTTCCTTAAATAAACGAATGAGCGTACCTCACGCTTTTTGGGAATTGCTATAA
>JASJEE010000304.1 GCA_030064835.1 Microcoleaceae cyanobacterium MO_207.B10
CAGTAGTCAGGATAAATGGTAGATTGAGGGAATATTATCGCAATAATTCTCCCTCAAAATTTCCCCTCTTGCCTACTAAAAATTATGACTTTTTTTGCACAAATAATACCTCAAATCTTTACCCTATAAACTTTTGATATTTATTCAGCCTGCCCTAATTATTAGCTATATACTCTGGATTATTAACTATTAATTATTAATTATTTGGTAAATAACTTTTCTAACTGCTAAATACTATTAGCCCAATTCTTAGCCCACTCTAAAGTTTGCTTAACTTCCCTTATATCACTAGCTTCACAATAAAGTCGTAATACAGGCTCAGTCCCACTAAACCGAATCAATAACCAACGACCATCAGCCAACCTCAACTTATAACCATCAATAGTCAAACAATCAACCACTTTTTGTCCAGCAACTTCTGTCAAAGGATTATTTTCTAATTGCTCCAAAAGACGCGATCGCACCTCCATACTGGCCAAAGGCAAATCAATTCGGTCATAAACAGAACTAAAACCTGTTTTTTCTTGTAATTTCTGATAAATTCCACTCAAATCTTCACCAGACATTACCACAGCTTCCAACAAATATAAAGCTGACAATAAAGCATCTCGTTCTGGAATATGATTACCATAACCAATACCCCCAGACTCTTCACCACCGACAAGAACTTTAGTTGTTAACATTCGGTCAGCTATATACTTATAACCTATTGGTGTTTCAAAAAGTGGCATTTTATATAGTTCAGCCACCTTCGGAAACAAATCAGAACCACTAATTGTCTTCACTACTTCCCCACTAAATCCCCTTTTAGTAGTCAAATGTTCAATTAATATTGGAATTAAAATTTGAGAACTGAGAAAATTACCTTGACCATCAACAGCAGCCACGCGATCGCTATCTCCATCAAATACCAATCCTACTACCAAACCATCCTTATTTGCTGCTCGATAACTTTTTATTGCCTGAAAAAGTTTACTCAAATAACGAGGCAAAGGTTCTGGAGCACCACCATCAAAGAAAGGGTCACGGTTACTATTAACTTCGTTAATTTCTACTCCCAGAATTTTCGCCATTCCACCTGCTGCTGCACCGTGCATTACATCCACAAAAACAGTTAATTTTCCTTCAGAAATAGCCGATTTTATTTGGCTAATATCTACCATTTTTTGGAGTGTTTCACAATAACTCGGCCAAGGATTAAAATTTTCTATTTTGCCTACCTGAGACTTATTTTTATTTAATTCAACTGTTAATAATTCTTCTATTTGTTCTGTTACTTCTGGAGGCACAGAACCACCAAAAGCACCCTTTACTTTTAAGCCTAAATATTTCCCTGGATTATGACTAGCCGTCATTACAATTGCACCAAGGGCTTGTTTTTGAAAAGCTGCTAAACTAAATGCTGGTGTAGGAGCATAAGTTTCCGTCAATAAAACATTAAAGCCTACATTTTTAACAGCTTCAGCAGCAACTTGAGCAAATTCTTCAGCCATAAACCTGCGGTCATAACCAACAATAATTGTTTTACTATTATTAGTAGAATTGGCATAATTTTTCTCTAGAATTTGCGCTGCAATTGGAGCTACTAAAGACACTCGTTCAAAAGTAAAATCATCCGCTATGACACCACGCCAGCCATCAGTTCCAAATTTTATTGGTTTAGTCATACCACAAATATTTTAATTAATTAATGTTTGATTTTTCTATTTCCACGTCAGCTTTGACTCTAAATACTTTGACCCTGGTTTTTATTTTTATGTATTGCTAATTTTTTTATCAAGTCTAGGTGAACAAGAAAAATTTATTTTTCTTGTTCCCCAAATATCTACATATATATGTTAAAAGAATGAAGGTTGATGACGAATTAAGCTGAGATATTCCTCTCGGATTTTTTGGTCTTCTTCAAATACACCAACCATAGCACTGGTAACAGTCCAAGAACCAGGTTTTTGCACACCCCGCATTACCATACACATATGAGTCGCTTCTATCACAACTGCTACTCCTTTTGGTTCTAAAACTGTTTGTATTGCCTCAGCAATTTGACGATTTAGGCGCTCTTGGACCTGCAATCTACGAGCATACATTTCGACAATCCGAGCCAGCTTACTTAGACCCACAACTTTTTCATTAGGAATATAAGCTACATGGGCTTTTCCCATAAATGGTAACATATGATGCTCACAGAGACTAAAAAGATTTATATCTCTGACTAAAACCATTTCGTTGTGACCTTCGTCAAATATGGCATTATTAACAATTTCTTCTAAGGATTGATTGTATCCTTGTGTCAAAAAGCGCATGGCTTCTGCCACCCGCTTTGGAGTTTTGAGTAATCCCTCTCGTTCAGGGTCTTCTCCGACTGATACTAGCATTGTTCGTACTGCCTCAATCATGGCTTCGTCGGTTTCAGGGGCTGGAGGTTGTTTTTTTAGCGTTTCAGTATTTTCAATATTTGACGAAGAGTTGCGGTCAGGTCTAGAGAAAATTTTACTACTTGCTTCTATTGTAGAAGTTTGTGTACCGTTGGTGCTTAGTGTATTGCTAGAATTGGAACCGTTGGCAAAATTTTGAGTCATAACAGATTTGTATCAGGTTTAAAACAGCAAGTTGTGTCTTGGCCAGAGAGCAATTAGACCATTTGTATTGGCTCATAGTCCTCTGTTGATTGCTATAAATTAGCTTTTGTTGTTGACTACTTCGCAGAACAAAATTACGGTGATTCATTATCTAAATAATCACCAAAATACCTAGCACGATAAGCGACATAGGTTGTTTAAGCTTCTACTTCATCGACAAAAGCTTCTTACAAGCATATTGGTCCTACTTGGCCTCAACATAGCAACAGTCCTAGTAGTTTCTAAGACCTGAGACTTTTTACATTCCTTGCTACGGCCTTTGATATAGGTAAAGGTGTAATGCCCTCTTTTCGGAGGAAAATTCTTGGTTAATAGAGAGAGCATTGTCGTATTTTCCTTGACACTATATTTTTAAATTATACTATTGCTGTGGTTGATCCTATGCCAAATCAATCACTTTTCCATTGGGACTAATCACCTCAGCTAAACAGTTATCAGTAGGCAGGCAAAATTCAAGCCAAATTTCATAGATTGATACAAAATCGTTTATAATAGATAGTATTTTTTTCAAATCCTTCCTCACCTTTCCGTCTTCATCTCTAATAAAGCTCCCATCCCATGAGACATCTCCAGAAAAGAGATAGCAGGGAGAAGGGAGCAGTGAGAAATAATTTATGTTTTCTTGACGATAGTTGATTTAATTTTTTCTTATTGGAGATGTCTAGTTTATTAGTCTCACTTATCAGACTAGAAAATTATTTAATACCAAATTCAATAAAGATTGTTACAGTAAAATCCGGACACCAAAGGATAGGAATATTTACACTTGTTCTCTTTCATTCCTACCACCTAATACCCAACACCTAACACCTAACACCCAGAAACCAACCAATGTAGCAAGATTTTTTGAAAATGGTATAAGTAGGGCTGGCTGAATCAAGCTAAAATTTAGGATAGCTAAGGATTTTCGAGCTTTTTATCTTCAATTTATCTCCTAGTTATGGGCTGCTTATTGGCCTCAAAATACGAAAATTTGCTGCTGAAATTCCAGAAAATTTATTCAGCAGACCCTAACTAGGTCGGCGTTAAAATTTTTTGTTATCAAAAGGCAGCTATGCTATAGCCAGAAGGGAATAGGTTTTTCAATAATGTTACTTTCCCTTAAATACTTAATGATTTTTGCTGCCTCCTTATTTACTTACCTATTTAGAATCCTTATTTCTAGGCTTTGCCTAGCAAGCAATTAGTCAAACCCTACTATGTTAACTCATTTTGCTTAGGTACTTTACTATCAAAAGCAATTAGTCAGTAGTTTCCAAGAACACTCCCATACGGCGGAATTTTTGATAACGCTGTTCTCTAAGTTCTGCGCTGGTTAACTTACTTAGTGATTCTAAACTTTCAAGAATAACCTTTTTCAGATTTTCTGCTGCTTGTAATGGATGAGTATGGGCACCACCAGTAGGCTCAGGGACCACAGCATCAACAATTCCTATATTTTTTAAATCCCAGGAAGTTATCTTCAGAGCCTCTGCTGCTTGAGATGCTTTACCAGCATCTTTCCAAAGTATAGCTGCACAAGCTTCTGGACTCGCAACAGTATATATAGAATACTCTAGCATTAATAATTGATCGCCCACACCTATACCCAATGCTCCACCAGAACCTCCTTCTCCAATTACTGTGCAAATTATTGGGACTTCAAAATGGAACATTTCTCGCAGATTATAAGCGATCGCTTCTCCTTGACCCAACTTCTCTGCTTCTATGCCTGGCCATGCACCAGGAGTATCTATAAAAGTCACGATGGGCATTCCAAAGCGATTTCCATGTTCCATCAATCTAATTGCTTTCCGATATCCTCCTGCTGAGGCCATACCAAAATTACGAGCCACATTATCTTTGGTATCGCGTCCTTTTTGATGACCAATAATCACTACAGGTCGTCCATCTATCTTGGCTAGTCCCGCTACAATTGCTGGGTCATCACTGCCACCTCGATCGCCATGTAACTCTATCCACTCATCACCTATTGCTTGAATATAATCCAGAGTGCTTGGTCGTCTTGGATGTCGGGCCAACTGTAGTTTTTGTAGAGGAGAAAGACCACTAAAAATTTCTTGACGTAGTTGAGTTGCTTTTGTTTCTAAATGATTTATTTGATCAGAAACATCTACACTGCTGCACTCTTTAGCCAGTTCACGAATCTGATTTATACGATTTTCTAATTCTGCCAGAGGCTTCTCGAAATCTAGTAGTATTTTACGTTCTGATTTAGGCACACTTAAAATTTATCTTTTTTCAAGTTAGTTATTAATATTTCTGAATTTTACCACATTCGATATAAATCTATTTACTACCTAACCATTAACCATTCACTGCAATAAAACTATCCACAAAGAATCATCAACAATTCCATTTGGTTGTTGTTGATATTTGCGTTGAGCCACTTGAACAGCATTTAAGGTTTGAGGGCCAAATATTCCATCTACTCTCCCTTTGAAAAATCCCTTAGCTTTAAGACGTTCTTGTAACCCTCTAACTGCGTTACCTCTCATGCCAATTTTGAGAATTGGAAAATTAACCCTCAAGGGTTCGGAGCCTAAATCTGTTTCTGCCGATACTATATCAGGATTAGTTGTGGAACTTTGATTTTGGGGACAGTCACAATTTAAGGATGTATCTGTTTGAGTCGGTAAAACAGAATTAGAAGTAGGGACTGATGGTAATAAACGGTTCCATGTGTCTTGATTGACAATTCCATTTGGCATTAGCCCAGCAACTTCTTGAAATTGAACAACAGCACTAGCAGTGCTGTCAGAATAAACCCCATCTACTTCCCCTAAGTAATATCCCAATAATTTCAAAACTGCTTGTAATTCTGAGACTTCTTCTCCTTGACTACCTATTCTCAGGGTGGGTCGATTAATAGTAGTTGTACCAGAATTAATTTCTATGGGTATTTGCCCTAAGACAATGGGAATTATACCCAAGTTAATGACCAATAAACCTATACTGGTTAGGGAAAATATTAAGCTTGGGGTTTTACCAATTTTTACTAATATCTTAATCAAGTTTTTCACCATCACACATACCTACCAAAACTAATTTAAAAACATAATAAGTAGTCGTGCTTTGAGGAATTTCCTAGTTGAGAGAGGGAACAGGAAACAGGGTACAGGGAATAGCCAAAAATTATTGATAATTTATGGATAAGATTGGAGATGTATTATAGAATTTGTAATTAATTTTGCATAGGCACTTACAGGTATAAATATCTGATTAAGATTTATTCCCTACCTAAAATTTCTGTTCTAAGAGGGTATCTATAAATAAAAAATTAAGCCTTGAGGTAGGGTGGGTGAGGCGGGAATAATCTCACACTCATCAAAGAATATTTCTCTGACGGCCGTCACCCAACTAATAGTGGTTATTTGAGGCATTTTTTATATTTATTTTACAGATACCTTCTAAAGCCTCCTCATTTTCAGGGGAAATCAGAAAAGATTTTCCTTTTAGTCAATCTTCTTCTTTTCCCAGAGAAGTAATTGTTAATTATTAATTGTTGAACCATCTTTTTCTGTTGGTCCGACAATTGAAATATAAGGTTCGATAAAATATTTACAAGCAACTTCTTGTACTTCAGCAGTAGTTACCATAGCAATATTTTCCTGAAATAGAGAGTCAAACTCTATGCCTAAATCTAATGTTTCATACCATCCAAGAATCTGAGCAATTTGTGAGTTTGTTTGTTTGCCCAAAGCATACTGACCCAATAGTTTATTTTTAGCTACTTCTAACTCTTCTTCACTGAGTTTATTACTAACCAAACGTTCAACTTCTTCTCTTAATCCTGCTTTGGCAATTGCTGTATTTTCTGCTGCTGTTCCTATATAAACTGTAAAGTTAGAGGTATCAAGACGAGTGGGATAAAATGCTGATACATCATAAGCCAAACCTCGTTTTTCTCTAAGTTCTACAAATAAACGACTTGATAACCCATTACCAAGATAGGTATTAATTAATCTTAGAGGAAAGTAGTCATTGCTGTTAACATGGGAAGCTAAATACCCAAGCATAATTATAGACTGTTGAGTGTCTTGGTATTTTTTTGCTGTATTAGGTTGAGGAGTTATACTGGTTAAATTTAATTTTGGTAGTGGTGTGGTAGCATACCAATTTCCATAAGTTTCCTCAACTAAGGCGATCGCCTTTGAATTTGATATTTTACCTACTATAGATATAACTATATTATCTGGGCGAAAATAGGTTTGATGAAATTTCTGGAGGTCTGAGCGAGTAATTTCAGATACGGTTTCTTCAGTACCTAAACTTGATAAAGAGTATGGATGTTCTTGATACATCATCTCTCGTAATTGAGAGAATGCTACTGTAAAAGGATGTTCAAGTTGGGAACGAATTCTTTGGAGAGTAATCTGTTTTTCTAGAGAAATTTCTGCTTCTGGGAAAGATGGGTCTCTGATTATTTCTCCTGATAATTTGAAGATATCAGTAAAATCTGCTGATACAGTTTTTAGACTGACTAAAAAATAATCTGCTGTAGTCTCTGTACTTAATCTTGCTCCTACTGATTCTACTTTTTCAGCAATATCTAAGGAGGATAATTTTTCAGTTCCTTTAGTTAGGACTGCTGATAATAAGTTGGAAATTCCTGCTAAATGTCTAGGTTCATAACGACTACCGATACGTAGAAATATTCTGGCAGATATTATATCAGCCGCCTGATTTTCTCCTGTAATTATCACTATGCCATTATTAAGAACTGTCCGAGCTATATTTTGACCCATTAATTATATTGAATAAGTGCAATAAGAAACTTCATTATAAATATAACCATCCTATTTAGGGCAGATTTCGGGCTGATAATCTACAAGGTGTGAATTGAAAATCTTGTCGTGGGGGCATATTGGCCACTAGGCAGATAATATATTATAGTATTTTTTTTATATTAGCTATTTATTTAATCTGGGACTATTAATCAAAAATTTATCACCGATTCAACAATAAATATCATGTTTGATTATAAATACTCTATTGAACATAAGTAAAATTTCCAAACTCTCTCATTCATGCAAAAACAGCAAAAACAAGATAAATCATAAATTTATCTATAACATGATTAATTTATAAACCAAATTTCACATCAATCATTGTTATATAATTTTCAACTTGTCTCATTTATTTAATTAGATTAGATATATAGCAATCCTAAATTATTTGTAACCAGGGCTATTTCATTCTAGAATAAAGTGACAATTTTACTAGCTTTTAGATATTGGTTGCTCTAAACTTCAATCCTTGAAAAGGCATATTTTCGTGGTTTGCACAAAA
>JASJEE010000036.1 GCA_030064835.1 Microcoleaceae cyanobacterium MO_207.B10
GCAAACATTTATCAATTTGGTATTACTTATGTTCTGGATGAGTTGATTCTGCTGTATTTGCTCCCATTTGATTAATCTCAGCAATCATTTGATAAAGTCTACCAGTATCCTTTTGATTAAAGTGTAAAACTAAACGTGGTAAGTCGGCGGTTTCATCTTCCGACTCTTCTGGTAAAGCTTGACTTTTCTCAATCCTTCCTGTATTTAGAATATCACTAAATTCCTGATTTAATTTTTCTACATCAGTTTCCGAAAGTTCTGAGTTGAGACGAATCACAAATTTTTCCTTCACATAACGACTTGAATGATAAACTCTGTAGAAATCAGCGATCGCTTGACAAGCAACTTCTAAATCATCTGTAATTGTGTATAAACTAGGATCGTCTTGACTAATCAAACCTCGTCGCAACAGTTGTTTATGAATAAAATCGTTCCAGTCATCCCAATAGTTTCCACCTGGACAATCTATTAACACCAAAGGAGCCGGGCCATATTTACCAGTTTGTGTTAAGGTTAAACTTTCAAATCCTTCATCTAGAGTACCAAAACCACCAGGAAATAAAGCTAAGGCATCACTTTCTCTCAAGAAAAATAATTTGCGAGTGAAAAAATATTTAAAGTTAATTAATTTATGGTCTCCTTCAATAAAAGGATTTGATTCTTGCTCAAATGGTAGTTGAATATTTAAACCGAAAGATTTTTCTGCTCCTGCACCTTCATTACCTGCTTGCATTATTCCTCCCCCTGCTCCTGTCATTACCATAAAACCTTGGTTAGTAATGCGACGAGCAAAATCTACTGCCATTTTATATTCAGGGGTATTTGGGGATGTTCGTGCAGAACCAAATATTGTAATTTTACGAATATGGCGATAGGGATAAAATATATTAAATCCCTTTTCCATATCCTGTAGGGAAGCTGCTAATATTTTCCAGTCGAGGCGGTCTAATTCTTCTCCTGCCATCCTAACAATTGTGGATAGCGATCGCTCGATCCATTTCTGATAATTTAGGGTAGGCAAATTCTTGACTAATTTGGTCACTTCTGCCTCAATGGACTCAACTGTCGTTTTCTGAAAATCTGAGGCCATTAACTTTTTCCAATAGTTGTACTAGATATTATTAGCTGGAAATTTTTAGCTGTTGATTTCCTGATTTATCCTCTTAAAAAGGTTTTGGAAAATTCTAGTTTTTTTTAGTCTTTAGTGTAGATTTTAGATTATTCAACTTACCAGAAAAAATTTCTTAATCTTCCAAGATTTATGCCCAACTTCATACTACAGACAAAACATTTATATTATTTTATTGATGAAATTATTTTTTTATATCTATAACAGATTAATTGAATACTTAATTTTATTTGGTTTCCACCCCAACCTTTGGCGCTAGCTGTGTTTCTTTAACTTATACTCTAACTTCTAGAGAACTTATAATATCAACTAGCTTCTCTCGCAAAGTGCTAACGCCATGAGGTTAGGGAAGCCTTGTAATCTACAAAATAAAGGTTCCCGAGATTACCATGAATCTCGGCTTAGTAGTGAAATTAATATTAACTAACCTTAACTTAGGTGTTTTTCTATGGTGTTAGCCAATGTAGTTTTAGGAACAGCACCAACAACCATATCCACTCTTTGGCCTCCCTTAAATATCATCAAGGTAGGAATACTGCGAATCCCATATTGGCTTGCCACATTAGGATTTTCATCAGTATTTACTTTAACTACTTTTACTTTGCCCTCATATTGCTGTGCGATTTCTTCCACCACAGGGGCAACCATCCGGCATGGCCCACACCAAGGAGCCCAGAAGTCTACTAAAACTGGTACTTGACTGTCAAGCACATCCTGCTTGAAAGTGGAATCGGTAACTGCTAGTGCTGACATTCCTTAGTAATCCTTAAATATCTATCTTTTACTTAAATTGTTCTACTGAACTTACCGAAAATTTACAAAACTAGGTTTTGAGCTTTCTAGAATTGCTTTGGAGCTTCATCAAAGACAACAGACTGTAGTCTAGGTAGCACTCCTAAATTTTTTCCAGATTCTTAAAATGGGTTACAACTCCATCTATGTGTATAGTCACATAATTTTGTTACTATATTCCACCAAATCTGGAAAAAAGTCTATGTTGAGGGATATTGGATTAGATGTCCATCAATCAACATATACATAGCTTCAAGTTTAGCAGAGTATCATATTTTTGTATTCAATGGGAGTTTCTTTTACCTAATTTGGGATCAATGATTATTTTACCCAAACAGGTAAACTCACATACCACTGACAGTAAACATAAAAAATTAACAATTTAACTTATCAATTTTAGTAATTTTATGATAGGGTAATCAAAACCTGCTTAGAACAATTCTCAAGATTATAGTAAGTCTGGTTGATCCAACAAATTTATCCTTTTTCTCTATTTACTTATTCTCGGACAGGATAAGTAACCTTATCTATAACCAGACTTAGTATTAATAGCTCAAACTTACAAATATCAAAGGAACCGCCCGAACTAAAAAAGTCCAGGCGGAGTGTGGTGTGAGGAGTGAACGGAAACATGCGTCTCCGCTATCTCTATTGTGACATTTCCTTTTGGATAATTCCAGAGTAATTTCTAAATTTCAAAACTACTTGACAAATTTGCTCAAGAGCATAGTTAATTTCCTGAGTAAATTTACTTACCCATTCCTAATTGTTGAGCCTTTTGATAAACTTTACCCTCAGTTAATAACGAAGGAGCAATAACAACTTCAACTTGTTGCATTTCCTTCAAATCTTTAGCCCCCAAAGTTCCCATGCTAGTCTTAAGGGCGCCAAGTAAATTGTGAGTTCCATCATCTAGTTGTGCAGGGCCACAAAGAATTTGCTTAATAGTTCCAGTAGTACCCACCTTAATCCGAGTGCCTCGTGGTAATACTGGACTAGGAGTAGCCATACCCCAATGATAACCATGTCCAGGTGCTTCTGCTGACCTAGCGATAGGTGAGCCAATCATTACCCCATCAGCACCACAGGCAATACACTTACAAATATCACCACCAGTAATTATACCCCCATCAGCAATAACTGGCACATAATTACCTGTTTGTTGATAATATTCATCCCTTGCACCAGCACAGTCTGCAACTGCTGTTACTTGAGGAACTCCTACACCTAAAACACCACGAGATGTGCAAGCCGCGCCAGGGCCAATACCAACTAAAACACCTGCAGCCCCTGCCTTCATCAAATTCAAGGCCACCTCATAAGTAACACAGTTGCCCAAAACCACTGGCATTGGCATTTCTTGACAAAACTTAGCTAAATCTAGAGTTTGTACTGATTCAGGTGACAAGAATGCAGTGGACACAACAGTTGCCTGAACAAAAAATAAATCTGCTCCTGCTTCGGCCACTACTTTTCCATAATTTAAGGCCCCTGCTGGTGTTGCACTTACTGCTGCAATACCACCCTGGCTTTTAATTTCCTTAATTCTTTGGGAAATTAATTCTGGTTGAGTGGGTAATGCATAAAGTTCCTGCATCAGACCCACAAATTCCTCTTTACCGACGGAGCTAATTTTTTTCAAAATGGGTAATGGGTCAGCATAGCGGGTTTGGATACCCTCTAGGTTAAGAACTCCCATTGATCCTAGCTCTGATAAAAGGACTGCCATTTGCACATCTACTACTCCGTCCATTGCACTAGCAATAATCGGAATTTCTCTTTCAATCCCACCAATAGTCCATCTAGTATCTGCTAAATTTGGATCGAGTGTTCGTTGTCCAGGAACTAGGGCAATTTCATCGATTCCGTAAGCTCTACGAGCTGTTTTTCCACGTCCAATAACTATATCCACTGCTTTTTCGCTACTTCCAAAACCATTTAAGTTAGAGTAGCAAATTTCAGATACCCAATGCTCAATACTTTTTCAAATAGGAATTTTTCTTGTTTTTAAAATTTTGGTTAGGGTTTTGATTTCAGTTGTCAAATAATTATTGTCTGAATATTTTCCACTTTTAACATACAATATTCTCTTCATATCAGCTTTTTTTCTGCCTGAGTTAACCCTATTTGATTTTGACTGTTGCCAGGAAGTTTTCTGCTCCCAAATCTTAACATCTCAGCCGTCATTTGTTATCCAATTTAGGCATAAGCAATAATATATTTGCAACCCCAATCTTTTCCTGGGATTCTATTTTGAATTGCTCTGCAAGTACAGACCGAAAAACTTTCACATCTCCACCGTAGTAGATAAACCATACACGGGAGTTGATCGGAGAGACACTTTTAACCCATTTTTTTAAATTAGCTTGAGGATTTGATCGATCAGTTTTTTCCCTGTTATAGACATATATTGTTGCAGAACCTCGGTAATAGTAATCTAGAGTAAAAGAACCACCATGATTTGTAGAGTACATAATTATGTCCCCTTCTCTTTCTCTACTTTCAATCAAGCGTGCTACTGGTCTATAGTGATCTAATGCTCCCATATATCGACTTGAGCTTGTATAATAAGTCACTAAACCCAAACTAACGGCGAACATATACACAAAGGCCAATATGCTCCCAATTATTTTCTGCCAATTCAGAATTTTAAAAAAGCCAATTGTTACAAGCAATATCAAGTATGGCAGAGAAATTATCAGGTAACGACTATTCCATACCGAGTAGAATACATGAGAAAAAACAAAAATAGATGCTGCTGGTATAACTCCCCATAAAGCTACCCATCCAGTTTCTTGAGTACGAGGTTTTTGGATAATTGCAGCCAAAATAAGCAGAGCAAGAACTAAAGCCACAACTTGAATAAATAATGATATATAAGGTGGTTGAGGAGGGTGAGCAAACACAGTCATTATTCTTAGCTCTCGAAAGATTTCTTTTATACCCGGAATTGGTAAAATCAGTCTGTGTGAACCTGAATAATTTTTCACAGAAAGAGCCACAGGAATACTAGCAAAAATAATTGTCAAGTAGAGAATGATAAAACGGATTAATCTGGAGAATTTATACTTGAATTTCATCCCTATGAGCAGAATATCTGGTATTAGAAAAGCTGCATTCAAAGGTGTCGTGTAAAAAGATAAAATTCTACCTAAAACCCATATTAACTGTGAAAGTAAGTTTCTAGGTTGTTGAAGAGAATGACCAAGACCAAGAGAACCCAAAAGCCCCAGGCAAACACTCATAGTATAGTATCTAATTTCTTGAGCATGATTTATAAATAATGGAGAAATAGCTAGCAAAAATGCTGACAAAAAACCAATTTTATTGCTGAAAAGGTAAGTGCCTAGTCTATAAATTAGATATAAAGATGCCACTGCAAAAATAATAGCTGGAACTCTTAACCATGTCTCATGCTTCAGAAATCTTAAGCCATGGATTTAAAAGAACATAGTAGAGTAGTCTCCCTTTGTTAAAAGCAATTCTTTCCCCATCCCTAATACTGAAAAATTCATCTATCCATAAACCTCTGAAATTTATTCTGTAAAAGTACAATAAACACCCTAAAACAATAATAAACAAAATAGGGAACCATTGCCTTTTATTGAGACTATAAATAAATCTCTGAAAAGCTGTAAACATAAGCTGTATTTGATTGTTTTAAGGATGGGAGTGAAGATAAACAGATTAATCATCCTCCAACCAAATAATCAAAAGCTTATAGAGGAGAACGCACATAACCTGTCATTACTATAGAGATTCGTAATCATAATTTATTATCTTCGTTTAGCCTCAAATCAAAAGTAACATAATAAATTAAAAATAGATGAGCTTTAATAATTGTTTGCTATGAAGTTAAAAAGATTAGGCCATGTAGCCATTTGCGTGCAAGACATTGACAAAGCAGTAGAGTTCTATAAAAATTTGGGAATGGAAATAGCTTGGAAGGATCAAGACTGGGCATACCTCAAAGCAGGTGATGATGGATTGGCACTTTTGAGTCCAGGTTATGACCAAGCGGGGCCACATTTTGGGTTTGTATTGGGCGATCGCTCCGAAATGGAAACAGCCTACGAACAGTTAAAAGCACAAGAAATTAAAGTTTCGCCAATCCATGAACACCGAGATGGTACAGCTTCTTTCTATGGCAGAGACCTAGACGGTAACTGGTTTGAGTACCTGTACGAACCCGCACCCGTTGTGATTCATTAGGGTACAACTTTACACTATTGATGTTAGGGCAGGTTTTAATAGTTAAGCTATTTTTAAACCTGCCGATTATTTCAGTTATAAGTTATTAACTTATCAGTTATCATTTTAAATTTGAAATATTACAGCATATTTCGGACTTATTATGTACAAGGGGTGAATTGAATGTCTTGTAGTGCGGGCATCTTGACCGCGATTAGTGTACCTTATAACATCGGGAAGTGCTGTATGTTTTTTTATCCCCTTAACCCTTAAAAGGGGCGATTTTAGAACAGAATTTTTCGGTAAAATATAACTACTAAAAACTGAACTAAAAACTGATAATTAATTGGGCAGGCTAAATCGTCAATTTTCAATACAGAATCAATTATTGATAAAAATCGCGATTTCTTCAAATAAATCTTGAATTTATGCAGACATTCCTATCAAGTAGATGTATTAAGTATCAAGAGTATTCTAAAGTCTAAAGTATCTCATCATTAAATTATGACCCATAAATTAACTTTAAGGAATCGCCGAAAATCCCCATTATCACCATGGAAAAATTTAGATTGGTCTCTGATGCTTGTCTATATAGGAATGACCTTCTTTGGTGGAATAATGATCCAGAGTGTGGAACGGAATCAGGGACTAACTGATTGGTGGCAACACTGGCTTACTGGGGGTGTGGGCCTATTATTAGCATTAATTATTGCTCGTTGTCGCTACGAGGTCTTAATTCAATGGAAATGGGTAATTTACATTTTGACCAATATCTCTTTAGTGGCCGTGCAAATTATTGGTACTTCAGCTCTAGGGGCTCAAAGGTGGATTAATGTTGGTGGTTTCCATATTCAACCCTCAGAATTTGCCAAAGTAGGGGTAATAGTTACCTTGGCAGCAATATTACAATCAGAAACAAGGGTAAAATTATTAGAATTTTTTAAAGTTTTGATGATTACAGCAGTACCTTGGTTATTAGTTTTTTTAGAACCTAACCTGGGCACATCCTTAATATTTGCTGCAATTACTATGGGAATGTTGTACTGGGGTAATGTTAATCCAGGCTGGTTAATGTTGCTGGTCTCTCCCATTTTCTCAGCCATTCTCTACATTATTTATTTTCCTGCTTGGATTGCCTGGATAAGTTTGATGGCCTTAATTGCTTGGCGGAGTTTACCTTGGGGTTGGTTATGGGCTCCAATAATTGCTGGGATTAATATTGGTTCTGGAAATATTGGGCAGATATTGTGGAATTTGCTCAAAGATTATCAAAAAGATAGGTTAACAGGATTTCTAAATCCAGAACAAGACCCCCTGGGTACAGGATATCACCTGATCCAATCTCGAATTGCTATTGGATCTGGACAACTTTTTGGTAGGGGTTTATATGAAGGTACTCAAACTCAACTGAATTTTATCCCGGAACAGCACACAGATTTTATTTTCTCAGCTATCGGCGAAGAGTTGGGTTTTATTGGTTGTATTCTAGTCCTTTTGACTTTTTGGTTTATTTGTCTGCGCTTGGTAATTATTGCTCAGACTGCTAAAGACAATTTTGGTTCTCTGATTGCTATAGGAGTATTATCAATGTTAATATTCCAAGTTTTCATTAATATTGGTATGAATATTGGTTTGGCTCCGGTGACTGGTATCCCACTACCTTTACTTAGTTATGGGCGATCGGCTTTGTTGAGTAATTTTATTGGTCTAGGGTTAGTCGAGTCAGTGGCTAATTTCAGACCAAGGCAAAATTTCTGAATAATTGAATGGGATTTGAATGGGTCGGTTTCCACACCTTACCCATTTGATAAATTACAGCATTTAGTTATAATTGACATCTCCAGGGGTTGAAACACCCTGGATTCTGTGGTTAGCCCACTGCAAATGGGATAAATCCACATTTGCTTTAAGCCTGTCAACAGACTTCTAGTCTCCTCGGCATAGACAAAAATCTAGCTGTGAGCTTACTTTCAGAGTGGTTTGACGAGCGCTGGTGGGAGCAATCTTCTCGCTGCTCTAGCTGCCTGCTTGCTTTTCGGGGGGAATGCGGAGCTTGCCAGCCGTCGTAGGAAATCAAGTCCCAGTCTCCTGTCCGGCTGAATTTCACCGCACTAGCTAAAGGTCATGGCGACAAACCTTGTTCCTTATTCCTCTAGTATACCAGACTTTGACTCCGGGTTAAAACCCGCGTGTCGTTATTCAACCAGGGGATAAATCTTCCGGGAACTTTCCTCCCGTTATTTTTTAGGTTTATTTAGCCCCCAATCAAGGTAATTGTAGTATAAAATAATTCAAAGTACATAATTCTTTATAAATTAAACTTTGATTCAATCTGAGACTTTAGAATTACTAGAATGGCCCCGTTTATGTCAACACTTGGCCACCTTTACAGCAACGAAATTGGGTGCGATCGCCGCTCAGGATTTACCAATTCCTTCAACTAAGGCCGAAACAATACAACTATTGGCCCAAACTCAAGAAGTATATAAATTAGAAACTCGTCTGCCACAGGGTTTGTCTTTTGACGGCATTGAAGATATTGGCGATTCCTTAGAACGGGCAGAACTAGGTGGTATACTTTCTGGAGTAGAACTTTTAGCAATTGCCACAACTCTGTCTGGTGTTCGTAAACTGCGCCGGGCAATTGACAATTATGAGTCAGAATATGAGTTATCAGTTTTACCAGAATTGGTAGCAGATATTAGAACCTATCCAGAATTAGAACAAGAAATTCACCGTTGTATAGATGATAGAGGAGATGTAACAGATAGGGCAAGTACGAAATTAACAGACATTCGTGAAAAAATGCGACATTTCCGCGATCGGATAAATCATATTCTTCGGGGAATTTTACAACGAAAAGCTAGTGCTATCCAACAACCAATTATTACTCAACGAGACAATCGCTTCGTAATTCCAGTAAAAGCTCCTCAGAAGGATGCGATACCTGGTATTGTTCACGATACATCGACAACAGGGTCAACGTTATACATTGAACCTAATTCAGTTGTCAATCTCAATAACCAATTGCGACAACTGCAACGTCAAGCTCAACGGGAAGAAGAAGCTATTAGACAAGCATTAACAGAACAAGTTGCAGAAGTCAAGGCAGACATAGAACAGTTATTAGCGATCGCTACTATCATCGACCTAGCTACAGCTCGCGCTCGTTATAGTTTCTGGCTAGAAGCAAACCCACCTTTATTTACGGATATAAACTCCAACAGTTCGCCCATGACGGTGCGTCAATTGCGACATCCATTATTAGTCTGGCAAGAAAAACACGAACAGGGGACTTCTGTAATACCCATTGATGTTACTGTTAAATTAGAAGTGCGGGTAGTAGCGATTACGGGACCAAATACAGGAGGTAAAACCGTTACTCTAAAAACTGTGGGATTAGCTGCACTCATGGCAAAAGTAGGATTATTTATACCCGCCAATGATCCTGTAGAGTTACCGTGGTTTGAGCAAATATTGGCTGATATTGGTGATGAGCAATCTTTAGAGCAAAGTTTATCTACATTTTCTGGTCATATTCGGCGGATTATTCGGATTTTAGAAGCAATAGATATTGATAAGTTAAAAGTAGGGGCGAATGGCCATTCGCCCCTACAGAAGTCAGAATTAACAGAAGATGATAATTCTTTTGACAATGAAAAGGACTCAGAATTAACAGAAGATGATAATTCAGAAAAATCTCATTTGTCAACTTCCCTAGTTTTGTTAGATGAAGTCGGTGCAGGTACTGACCCTGCTGAAGGTAGTGCTTTAGCAATTTCTCTATTGCAATATTTAGCAGATAACGCACTTCTGACAGTTGCCACCACCCACTTCGGAGAATTGAAAGCTCTCAAATATGAAGATGAACGGTTTGAAAATGCTTCTGTAGAATTTGACAGTGCTTCCCTACAACCGACATATCGTCTACTTTGGGGAATTCCCGGACGTTCTAATGCTATGACTATTGCTGGTAGGTTGGGTTTAAGACAACAAATTATTAACAGAGCGCAAGATTATGTCGGGGGAAATTCTGAGGATGTAAATCAGGCGATCGCTGGTTTAGAAGAGCAAAGACAACAACAAGAGAATAAGGCAAAAGAAGCTTCTGAACTATTGCAAGAAACGGAGTATTTGCATCAAGAAGTTTCTCGAAAAGCTGCTGCATTAAAAGAACGCGAACGAGACTTAAAATTAGCCCAAGAAGTAGCAGTACAGGAAAAAATTGCTGAGGCAAAAGCAGAAATAGCTACAGTAATTCGGAATTTACAAAAGGGTCCACTAACAGCAAGAAATGCTCAGAAAGCAACGAATTCTATTAATGAAATTTCTGAGAAATATTTGCCTTCTCGTTCTCTCCCTCCTAATAAACCAGGATTTATGCCAAAACAGGGGGATAGGATTCGGATTCCCAAAATTGGGCAAAGTGCAGAAGTATTAACTGCTCCCAATGAAAATGATGAGTTAACTGTTAAATTTGGGATTATGAAAATGACAGTTAATTTGACAGAAATTGAATCTCTTGATGGTGAAAAAGTAGAGTCTTTTAAAAAGAATAAAAACGTAGAATCTCAAAAAAGTAAAAAATCAGAAAATAAGCCTAAAGAAATTCCACCAACAATTGCTTCTAATGGTTTAGCTGTTCGTACTTCTCAAAATAGTATTGATATTCGTGGAAGTCGCGTTGCTGATGCTCAAATTGAGGTTGATAGGGCACTTTCTCAAGCGATCGAGTATGGGTTGTTGTGGATTATTCATGGTAAAGGTACAGGTAAATTAAGGCAAGGTATCCATGAATTTTTGCAGCAACATCCATTGGTAGAGCGTTATGAATTAGCTGCTAGAGCTGAGGGAGGTAGTGGGGTGACAGTTGCTTATTTAAAATAGCACCTCAGCGGTGTAAAAAGAGCGTGGGGAGTTTGGGGAGATGGGAGGGGGAAACGCGGAGACGTGGAGACGCGGAGACGCGGAGACACGGAGATGGAGGGATTAAAAGTTGACTTTTCACCATTTTAGTCAGAGCAAAAGGGAGGCTTATTGGCGCTCAAAATCGGCAAATTTTGGTAAATTTCACTGTTCCACGACCTCCTGAGTTCTCGTTCTCTTGCTTATCGTTAATTTACAATACTTTGAACAGCCCTGCATATATAAGAGTGTGGGGAGATGGGGAGATTGAAGGCTATTCGTAAAGGAAATCGCCCCTAGTGACTACTAGAAACAACCCTAATTATTTGTAGCAAAAATTTACCAATTTGGTATAACAACCTAAATCATCAGAACAAAGCCTACAAACATTTGCTATAGTTGAAGCTAAGTATTTTCAACCAGTCAACCAGCAAGTGTCTCCCATGAAAACTCACTCCCTAAATATTTATCATTTGCTTGCCCTGATATTAGGGACAATTACCACTAGTCCAGCTCAAGCTCAACCCATCACCCCCGCAAACGACGGCACTAATACAACTGTCATCCCACAAGGTAATCAGTTTAACATCCAAGGTGGTACTCGCAATGGGGCTAACCTTTTCCATAGTTTCGATCAATTCAACGTCAACTCTGGCCAAACTGCCAACTTTATTTCTACCCCAGATACCCGCAACATTCTCAGCAGAATTACGGGTGGAAATGCTTCTATAATTAACGGTCTTATCCAAGTTATCGGTGGCAACTCCAACCTATTTTTAATGAACCCCGCCGGAATTATGTTCGGCAAAAATTCCCGTCTCAACGTACCCGCCTCCTTCAGCGTTACCACCGCCACAGGTATCGGTTTCAACAACAATAACTATTGGTTTCAAGCCATGGGAACAAACAACTATACAAATTTAGTTGGAAACCCAAGTGGCTATAAATTTAATGTATCTAACCCAGGCGCAATAGTTAACCAAGGAAACTTAAGCCTAACTCCAGGAAATAACCTTACCTTACTCGGAGGCACAGTTATCAACACTGGGGAACTCTCCACCCCAGGCGGAAATATTACCATCGCAGCAGTAGAAGGCGGCAGTACACTGAGAATATCCCAACCAGGACATTTATTAAGTTTAGAAGTAGGGAAGTTCCATGCAACGTCCCTACAGAATGGGGAAGAAATTTCCAATTTTACCCCCCTATTATTGCCAGAATTATTAACAGGTGGAGAAATAAAACACGCCTCTAATGTCATAGTTAATACCAATGGTGATGTGGTATTAACAGATTCAAATACAATCGTAGATAATACACCGGGAACAGCCATTACTTCGGGGAATATCAGCGTTTCTACCCCTCTTAACCCCGGCTCAACAAAAAGCGAAGCAACATCTGGCATCCCCCTTTCCAAGGGGGACGGGAGGGGGATAATACCAGGGGATGGGAGAGGGAGTGGAGGACAGATAAATATATTAGGCGATCGCGTAGCAGTGATAGATGCCAATATTAATGCTAACGGTCTCAACGGAGGCGGACAAATTTTAATTGGAGGGGACTTTCAAGGTGATGGAATAGTTCCCAACTCTCAACAAACATTTGTTAACAATAACTCAATTATTTCTGCCGATGCTATTAGAAATGGAGATGGAGGGAGAGTGATAATTTGGTCAGATGGCATCACTGATTTTGGTGGAAATATTAGTGCAAAAGGAGGTAATATTTTGGGCTATGGGGGCTTTGTTGAAGTCTCAGGAAAACAACAATTAATATTTGATGGTAGTGTGAATGTTACTGCAGCCTTTGGCAGACCAGGAACAATATTATTAGACCCAGAAAATATCACAGTGGGAGAGTCAGAAACAACAGAAACTATAGATTCTCTGACTGCTGAAAATATTGAAGATTCAGAAACAGAAATACCAACAGACCCCTTTACTGAAAATAAAAATTCTGATGTCACAATCTCCGTAGAAGATATAGGAGAATTATCAGGAGATATAATTCTTCAAGCAGATAACGATATAACAATTAATGAAAAAATAGAAACTAGGGAATCTTTAGAATTAAAAGCTGGTCGAAGTATCAATATAAATGCTGATATAGATACATCAATTGGCAATGGCAATATTGACTTATTTGGTAATAATAATCAAATGAATTCTGCGAACCGGAGTTCCGGGGCAGCATCAATCAATCAACAAGAAGGAACAACATTAAATGCTGGTAGTGGAAAGATTAATATTCAGTTAGGAAACTTAGGAGAAATAGGAAATATAAATCTAGCAAATTTAACCACAACAGAGGAACTTTTGGTTAACGCCAATGGGGGAAATATTACTAGAGTTTCTGAGAATTCAATTATTAATGCGGGTCGTATTTTCTTACAAACAAACGGCAGTGGAGGAATAGGATTAACTGATGCGCCCTTGCGATTAAATGTAGAAAATTTAGAGGCAGTTTCTGGCAGTGGAGGAATGTTTTTTGATGTGTTGGGAGATGTGAATATTGGTGGTGTGAGTGACGAGGCGAGTGGTATTGCGACTCTTGGTGGGGGCGATGTAGAACTTTCTGCTAGTGGCGATATTACTGTGAGAGGGGGGATATCAACTGGTATCAGTGAAGGTAACGATAATGCAGGAGATATAAGTATAGAGAGTAGAGAAGGGGCAATAGATACTACCGGAGCAATTGTAAATGCGTCATCCTTTGATGGAGATGGGGGTAATGTAGAGCTGAAAGCGGCGGGAGATATTAGTACGAGGGGAATAAATGCTAGTTCTGGTGTATTAGAATTTGTTTTTAATGAAGAGCTTGGAACTAGTGAAAAAGTAACTACTGGTGGTAGTGGTAATGGTGGTAGGATTAGCATAGAAAGTACATCAGGTTCAATTAATACTACAACAGGTTCACTTTTAGCTCGTTCGGTTTCAGGGAATGGCGGAGCTATTTTTCTAGAAGCGGGAGGTGATATAGCTACAGCATCTCTGAATTCATCTTCCGATTCGACTCAAGGCAACTCAGGAGATGGGGGTGATATTTCTCTCGAAGCGGAGGGCAATATTGCTACAGAATTTATTGATTCCTCTTCTGATTCGGAAGTAGCCAACTCAGGGAATGGCGGAGCTATTTCTCTAGAAGCAGGAGGCAATATTAATACAGAATCTCTGAATTCATCTTCTGATTCGACTCAAGGTAACTCAGTGAATGGGGGCGCTATTTCTCTAGAAGCAGGAGGCAATATTAATACAGCAGTGGTTTATTCATCTTCCAATTCGAGTCAAGGAAATTCAGGGAATGGGGGTGATATTTCTCTGTCAGCGGAGGGCGATATCGCTACAGAATTTATTAATTCCAATTCTGTGTCGGAAGCAGGAAACTCAGGGAATGGGGGTGATATTTCTTTGACTTCCACAGGCGATATTTCTACAACGTCACTCTATTCCAATTCCAATTCGAGTCAACGAGACTCAGGGAATGGGGGAGCTATTTCTCTCGAAGCGGGAGGTGATATCTCTACAGAATTTATTAATTCCAATTCCGTGTCGGAAGCAGGAAACTCAGGAAATGGAGGAGCTATTTCTCTGAGTTCAGAAGGCAATATTACTACAACATTACTCTATTCCAATTCCGTTTCGGAAGCAGGAAAATCAGGGGGTGGGGGCGATATTTCTCTGGGAGCGGGTGGCAATATTACGACAACATTTATTGATTCTGCTTCCGAATCAAGTCAAGGCAAATCAGGGAATGGAGGCGCTATTTCTCTGACTTCTGTAAGCGATATAACTACAGCATCTCTTGATTCTGGTTCCAATTCGGAAGCAGGAAACTCAGGGAATGGAGGTGCTATCTCTCTGAGTTCAGAAGGCAATATTACCACAGCATATCTTAATTCGTTTTCCAATTCGGAAGCAGGAAACTCAGGAGATGGAGGCGCTATTTCTCTGACTTCTGTAAGCGATATAACTACAGAATTTATTAATTCCAATTCCAATTCAGAAGCAGGAAATTCAGGGAATGGCGGAGCTATTTCTCTGGAAGCAGGTAGCAATATTACCACAGCATCACTCAATTCCAATTCCAATTCCAATTCGGAAGCAGGAAATTCAGGGAATGGGGGAGCTATTTCTCTGGAAGCAGCAGGCAATATCACTACAGAATGGCTCAATTCCAATTCCTTGTCAGAAGCAGGCAATTCCGGAAATGGCGGGGATATTTCTCTGAGTTCAGAAGGCAATATTACGACAGAATCGCTCTATTCTAATTCCTTGTCGGAAGGAGGCAATTCCGGAAATGGCGGAGCTATTTCTCTGAATTCAGAAGGCAATATTACTACAGAATGGCTATATTCCTCTTCCAATTCCTTATCAGCAGCAGGAAATTCAGGGAATGGAGGAAGTCTTTCTCTGGGAGCAGGAGGTGATATTACGACAGAATCGCTCTATTCCAATACCTTGTCGGTAACAGGAAACTCAGGAGATGGGGGAACTATTTCTCTAAGTGCAGATACAATACAAGTCAAGCCTTCTGAATTCGGCAACGAACTACAACGATCAATCAGAACATTCTCAGTAGGAAATAACAATTCCGGGAATAGTGGAGACGTTAATATTACTGCAAACAACCTCAGCAACGCAGAAATATTCACACGATCTTCCCACGAGCGTTCGGGGGAAGTGACAATAGAAAGTCAACCAGAAGGAAACCTTCAAATAAGTGAC
Source organism: Microcoleaceae cyanobacterium MO_207.B10 (assembly GCA_030064835.1). Lineage (GTDB taxonomy): Bacteria > Cyanobacteriota > Cyanobacteriia > Cyanobacteriales > Microcoleaceae > JASJEE01. Next base: position 15,742 of record JASJEE010000036.1, read on the forward strand.
TTATTCATCATTACCAGCAAACAAGTAAGTGTGGAAAACTCTTTTGGAGAAGTCATCCAAATAGATTTAGGCAGCACACAAGGGCAATCAGGTAATGTATCCATCATCAGCCCAGGTAACATCAATCTCAACAATGTCACTATCGAAAGTGACACAAAAGGAGAGCAACCAGCCGGAGATATCAACATCCAAGGGCAAACTTTGAACCTAAATCAAGGCAGTAGGGTCACCACAGAAACCAGTGGAGATGGTTCACCAGGACAAATAACTATCAACGCCAACACTATAGATATCGGAGAAAACGCCCAAATTAGTAGTACAGTAACTGCTGAGTCAACCAACACAGAAGGAAAAGGCAATATCAACTTATTCGCTAACACCATCAACATCTCAGGTGTCCTGGGAATATTTACTCAAACCGAAGCGGAATCAGGCAATCTCACTCTCAACCCCTACAGGAGAGAGGGAGATGGGGAGATGGGTAAAATTGACCCAGACCTCAATATTAATTTGACTGACTCCGGATTTGTCTCAATCCTGACCACAGCAAGCGAAGACGGAGGCAACATTAACATATTTGCTCCAGAAAATATCAACATTTCAGGTCCAGGTAGAATCACAGTTGAAAGTATAGGTAGTGGCAACGCAGGAATTATCAACATTGAAACAGAAAACCTCACCATAGCTGGAAACATCACCATATCTGCAACCACATTCGATGGTACAGCAGGAGGTAGCATCAATATTAACCCCAGCCAAACATTTCAACTAGAAGGTCAAATCATTACAGAAACCAAAGGTACAGGAGATGGCGGTCGGATAACCATTAACACAGGAGAAATGACAGCTCCAAATAGTACAATTTCAGCCCAAAGCACAGCAGCCGGAAACGCAGGAGAAATAGAAATTAACGTTCTAGACAACATCACTACAGGAATTATTACCTCAGAAGCCAACAATAAAACAGAAGCAGCAGACGCAGGGAAAATCACCATCACCAGCCAACAAGGCAAAATTAATGCCACCCAAGCCATCCAATCATTCTCAGACGGAGGTAATGCAGGCGATATCACTCTCCAAGCCCACACCGACATTAGCACTAACACCATTAGTTCCCACGGCCAACAACAAGGGGGTGAAATAAACATCTTTACAGAAACTGGAAACGTAGATACCAGTAGAGGCTTTATCGCCAACTACTCTGGAGGCGGTGAAGGAGGTAATATCACCATCGAAACACCCCAAGGAAATATTACAACTAGTGACATCTACTCCTTTGCCGATGCAGACGGAGGTCAAATATTTCTCAAAGCAACAGGTGACATCAACATTACTCAAAACAGTAATATTATCTCTGCTTCCGAGGTAGGTAGGAATAGCAATAGTGCCAACCCAGGAAAAGGGGGAGATATTATATTGGAAACAGACAACAACCTCAACACAGGAACAGCCAAAGTATTTTCTGGAGCCAGCGACGGTGATTCAGGGGAAATATATATGATTTCCGAAAAATCAATGGAAGTCGGTGACATAGAAATAGACCTAGCATCAGGGTTTTTGAGGGAAAGACTAGAATTTAATAACAACAATAACTTTACCTTCATCCCCAGACCACAAGGAGAAGCCGACCGAGGAGTAGCAGGTAATATTACTCTAACCAGTAGGAATGGCTCAATAAACAGCAGCTCAGGCAGGATTAGCTCCCGTTCCCCCGATGGTTCAGGAGATATTACTCTTGAAGCCAGAGGAAATATCACCACAGGGGAAGTGCAAGCCAGCGCCCTCAACCGAGAAAGACCTACCTTTGGTGGGAACATCGAAATCATCAGCCGGGAAGGAGAAATCAATGCTACCGAACCTATGGAAACCTTCTCAGAAAGAGGAGAAGCAGGCAGCGTCGCTCTCAGCGCAGCAGGTCACATTTATACAGGTTCTATTCGTTCTGAAGGCGCTCAAAGAGGAGGAGATGTACAAATTGAAAGTCTGAGTGAAAACAGTATAGAAATTATTGGTCATATCAACACCTATTCCACAGAAGGAATTGCCGGAGATGTGACAATTAGAAGCCCTGGAAACATTACTCTGAGTGATATTCGCTCCGAAGGAATGCAACAAGGAGGTAGAATTAAAATCCAGAGTGAAAGCGGTAGTATTGATGTCACCGATGGCGATATAGACTCTTTTTCTGCCCAGGGAAAAGGAGGAAATATCCTAGTCGAGGGTCAAGAAAGTGTAAATTTAGCAAATGTCTCATCTTTTGGCAGGACAGAAAGCGGTGATTTGAGAATTCAAAGTCGCACAGGACAGGTAAATACAGAAAATATTACTACTGAAGCTCCTGGAGGAAATAGTGGTAATATTGCAATCAATGCAGAAGAGGTCGGCACAGGTAATTTGAGTTCTATCGGTACAACTAGTGCGGGTGAAATTAATGTTGAAGCAACAGATGGTTCGATTGATACTTATGATGTAGAAATTAGATCGGATGGTACAATAGGAGCCTTGAGGTTGCGAGCAACAGAAGATATTACGACAGGAGATATTAATCAAGAAGCAGGAGAAGGTGATGCTAATATTGAGATTGAATCTGGTGGAGACCAAACCACAGGAAATATTAATCAAACTGCGGGTAATGATGCTATTAATAATCAAACCGCTGGAGGTAATTTAACCACCGGAGATATTAATCAAACTGCGGGTAATGATGCTATTAATAATCAAACCGCTGGAGGCAATTTAACCACCGGAGATATTAATCAAACTGCGGGTAATGATGCTATTAATAATCAAACTGTAGGAGGTAATTTAACCACCGGAGATATTAATCAAACTGCGGGTAATGATGCTATTAATAATCAAACCGCTGGAGGTAATTTAACCACCGGGGATATTAATCAAACTGCGGGTAATGATGCTATTAATAATCAAACTGTAGGAGGTCAACAAAATCTCGGCAATGTTACTCAGAATTTCGGCAATAATACTACCAATAATCAAACTGCCGGAGGTCAACAAAATCTCGGCAATGTTACTCAGAATTTCGGCAATAATACTACCAATAATCAAACTGTAGGAGGTCAACAAAATCTCGGCAATGTTACTCAGAATTTCGGCAATAATACTACCAATAATCAAACTGTAGGAGGTCAACAAAATCTTGGCAATGTTACTCAGAATCCCGGGAATAATACTGCCAATATTCAAACTGCCGGAGGTCAACAAAATCTAGGTCAAATCAATCAAACATTTGCCAATGAATCTATCAATATTCAAAATCCAGGCATCAATCAAAATCCAGAAAATATCTCAGTAATCAATAATAATAATCCTCAAAATAATCAAGAAAATTTTAATAATTTTAATAACAATAACAATATAGACATTCTCAATAATCCCACAAATAATACTTCCACAAATTTTCAGGAAACAAACAATCTAGGAATTATCCCCCCCTCCGATTATCTTTCAATCTCCACCCCCGGTAATAACAATCAAACCAGAAATACAGCCACGGCTGAAGAAAAAACAGAAGAATCGATCAACAACACCACCGACACCCAACAAATATTAAAAACAATTGATGTTGTTAATACTAATTCCCTAACAATTGCCACAGGTTCAGAGGAAATAGTAAAAATGTTAGAACAAAACCGCATCAAAGAATATTCAGATTATTTTGGAGAAGGTTTTGAAGAAAAATCAGTCAATACAAAAAACGCTAGAGATATTTTAACAAACATCGCAAATCAAACAGGAAAAGAATCTGCTGTTGTTTATATTAATGCTTATCAAGACCAATTACAAATCATCTTATTTACTAAAGATGGTCAACCTATTCTGAAAACTATTCCTACTGTTAATCGCGATAAATTGAGATATACTACCATGAAATTAATAGTAGAAATAGTCGATCCTAAGAACCGTCTATTTAGAGATTATTTGATACCATCTCAACAATTATATAAGTGGTTAATAGCTCCAATTAGTGCAGAGCTAGAAGCAGCCAATATTGACACAATTTTATTTAGTATGGATGCTGGTTTTCGTTTATTACCTCTGGCAGTTTTACATGATGGGGAACAATTTTTGATTGAAAAATACAGTATTAGTAGTATTCCGAGTATTAGTTTAATGGATAGTCGTTATCGTTCAGTTCAGAATACTAGATTATTAGGAATGGGAGCTAGTGAATTTACTAACCAAAATCCTTTGCCAGCCGTACCAGTGGAGTTAGAAACTATCTCTCAAGATTTATGGCAAGGTGATAGTTTTCTGAATGAAGAATTCACTTTGAAAAATTTGATAAATCAACGTAAAAATTATCCCTATCCGATTATTCATTTAGCCACTCATGCTGAATTTAGAAGTGGAGATGCGAGTAAATCTTATATTCAACTCTGGGACGAAAAATTGCGATTAAATCAACTCAGACAGTTAGGTTGGAATAATCCAGCAGTAGAGTTATTAGTATTATCTGCTTGCGAAACTGCAGTAGGAAATAGAGAAGCAGAATTAGGTTTTGCTGGTTTTGCAGTGGCAACAGGAGTGAAGTCAGTATTAGCAAGTTTATGGTTGGTTAGTGATGAGGGAACATTAGGTTTAATGACAGAATTTTACTCTCATTTAGGTAATGTTAAAATTAAAGCCGAAGCATTGCGGGAAGCACAATTAGCGATGTTGAGGGGTAAAGTTGTGATCGCAAAGGGTATCTTAAGAGGTATAGGTGGTCGTGGGGAGGTGTCTTTGCCACCGGAATTAGCTAATATTGAACGTGCAGATTTTTCTCATCCTTATTATTGGGCAGGGTTTACTATGGTAGGTAGTCCTTGGTAACTGGGCTTTCATAAAATATTGCTACATTACTTGGTTATAGGTAGGTAAGTGGTAGGTCTTATTAGGAGGGAATGGACATTCGTCTAATGTGTTCTACCGAGCTAATACCAATTAAAAAAAAGGGCGTTGCTGAATCAAGGTATGAAAATAAAAACTCAACAATCTAGAATACTTACTATTTAATAGTGAGCGCGATCGCTAATAAATATAAATCATAC
>JASJEE010000037.1 GCA_030064835.1 Microcoleaceae cyanobacterium MO_207.B10
GCCCCCCTCTGCTCCAATAGCTAAACTTGTTGGTTCTCCCGGTGGCATTACTATGGGAGTCATCCCACCCTCTTCTCCTAATGCTTCAGTTGTAGCGCCCCCCTCTGCTCCAATAGCTAAACTTGTTGGCATTACTTGATTATCTGTACCCGTTTCCTCTCCCACTGTGGTTGTTACAGGTAAAGCAGGATTATTAGTAGGAGGAGGCGGTGAACCATTATTATCAACTAGACTCAAACTATTGACTAGTTGACTAGTGCTTAATTCAAATGGATGTGTCATCTTTTTTTGCCTTGGTTCAACTTTTACTTATTATGGGAGATAACGAGGAATTTTAAATATCTTCCATCGAACAGACCATACTCTAGAAATATTAATTTACATGACTCAACTACCTAATGACTTAAATGAAGCGATCGCTCAAGCCATGGAGGCCACTAAAGCAGCGCTTAATGATGGTTACACTAGACTGCAAATAGAAATAGTTGTTCCAGATATAGAGCTTCAAGCTCAGACTTTAGCAAAACAGTTTATTCCGGTTTTACTCGAAGAAGGAACTCAGCTCAAGGTTTTCTTTCCCGACACAGGAGCAGCAGCTTTAGCTAGACGGGATTGGCAAGATGTATCTTTTAAAATTGAAGATATAGGTAGTAGTAGATCCCCTGTTGACAAAAAAGTAGAATCTGAAGACAATTGCTTTTTATTAATTGCCCCTTCTGCGGTGGAAGTGGCCCAAGCGGAAAAATTGTCTAATTTAGCAGGCGATCGCCCTGTTGTGATATTGATCCCAAAATTAGAAGATGTTTCCATTGTGGGTATTGGTTACGCAGCCCGTCAACTCCGGGAACGTTTTCTCAACACTATTGAATCGTGCTATTATATTAGAACTCTTGGTGATGCTGCTTTGTATCGTTGTTATCCTTCCCCCTGGCAAGTTTGGCTTGAAACAGATGGCCAATATCAGATGATTGCAGAAAGACCGGAGAAACCAGTGGGAGATACACTCGAAAGGATTTTGGCTGCAGCTACTGGTGCAGATACAACAGATAGTTCTAGTTCACCTTCTGAAGCTACTACAACTGCTGCACCAAGGCGGAAAGGATTTTTATCTGAAGTTCAAAAATTCCTGCGTGCTTTGAGTAGCTAAAATTTAACTAAATTTTCATGCCCAGGAATCTTTTGATGGTCTTTAGTATGAAAATAACCGACCCCAATGTCAGAAGGCTAAAGTTTTTCTAGAATTTAGTTTCATTACAAGGGTCGGTTGACTTCAAAAACAGTATGTTAAGATATTAAATACTAATATAAATATATCAGCCAAATTAAATTTAAGTTTTTTGATTAAATTTAATTAAATTTTAGTTAAATTATAGCGAAGTAAATCTTCATCGGCCTTAACTTAATATAAGTATAAGGAGAGCAAGATTATTCAAGTGATATGAAAAATCCCCAGAAGTAGAAATGAAACAGCGACGTATTATAATCGGCGATATACATGGGCATTATGATGGTCTGATGGTTTTGCTAGAGGCGATCGCCCCTAGAAAAGATGACATGGTTTACTTTTTAGGAGATTTAATTGATCGAGGACCTAAAAGTTCTCAAGTAGTAGAATTTGTCAGAAATAGCCCCTATCAATGTCTCCTGGGAAATCACGAATACATGATGATTCAAGCTCTCTCAGACAAAGATGGTACTCAAGGAGCATGGCAAGGTTGGTTTTATAGTGGGGGGTGGGAAACTGTAGAAAGCTACAGAGACACAAATATTATGCCCTATGAAGATTTAGAGTGGATGCGATCGCTACCTATGTATCTTGATTTAGGGGATGTTTGGTTAGTTCATGCGGGAGTAAATCCCAAACTACCAATTCAAAAACAAACATACCATGAATTTTGTTGGATTCGTAAAGAATTTCATGCCATAGAAAAACCCTACTTTTCTGATAAATTAATTATTACTGGTCATACAATTACTTTTACTTTTGAAAATGTTGAGCCTGGCGAGTTAGTTCGTGGGGAAGGTTGGCTAGATATTGATACCAGTGCCTATCATTGTCGGAGTGGTTGGCTAACAGGATTAGATATTGATAATAATATTGTTTATCAAGTTAATGTGAATGATGACAACAAAACTCGGAAAATGCCATTAGAAGCTGTTGTTAAACCCTATAAACCCAAAACTACAGCCAAACAACAAATACAAGAGCGTCTATTAGCTAAAAAAAATAATCAAGACAAACTTCAACTTAATATAAATGCTCGGTAATTGTATTAGTTATCGGCTAATTTAGCTTAAATGCAACTAGAACAAAAACACAAACTGATAGCTTATCTAACTGAATTTGTAACTTCATCACGTCTGGAAAAAATAGAAGCAGTTTTGCATAAACGTAGCCGTTACGTTACTGTTATCCTAGAAGATATTTATCAACCTCACAATGCCAGTGCTGTACTCCGAAGTTGTGACAGTTTTGGGGTGCAAGATGTGCATATTGTCGAGAATAAAAATATTTTCACCGTGACTCAAGGTGTGAGTATGGGTTCTGATCGCTGGTTAACATTATATCGTTATAATCAACGGGGAATAAATAATACAAAAGAATGTTTAAATAAATTAAAAAATGAAGGTTATACCATAGTAGCTACCACTCCTCACACACAACAAATAACTATTGAAAAATTACCTGTAAATACAAAGCTAGCATTAATGTTAGGTTCAGAAATTAATGGGTTATCAGAATATGCTCAACAAAATGCAGATATATCTGTAAAAATTCCGATGGTAGGCTTTAGTGAAAGCTTTAATATTTCAGTTAGTGCAGCCTTGTGTTTATATGATGTAATGACTCGTTTACGACAACAACATGATAATTGGGAATTAACTGAGGCAGAAAAATTAGAATTAAAATTAGATTGGTTGCGAAAATCAATTAAAGCAGGGAAACAAATTGAGCAGAAGTTTTTAAGAGAATCTTTGTAAATTCAGATGTAATATTATGTTTGACGAAATAACTGTAATAAATAATCTTTCCTCTGGTAGGGACGTTGTATACAACGTCCCTACATTGCTACGGAACTAATCTACTAATAGTCATCTGATAGCGGTTTTCATTCAACCCATCACCATTATAAGCAAGTTCAGGATTAATCATTCTTTTCATCTGAGATATTCTTGCCGATGTTGCAGGGTGGGTACTAAGAAAAGATGGTGGTGAACCCTTTTTCAACAACTTTTCCATAAAAGTAATTGCACCATATTGAGCATATCCTGCTCTTCCCAATGTCTGAATACCAATTTCATCAGCTTCAAATTCTGCTTCTCGACTTTTAGGACGACGTAACGCCAACTCCACTCCTATTTGCACCGCAACATTATTATCCACTCCTGCTGCAGTAGCTAAACCCTGAGCTAGCAAAGTCTGACGTAACTGTTTGACTGCATGACGGCTGGTAATATGAGCAATTTCGTGGGAAATAACGCTAGCTAATTCTGCTTCATTGTCAGCAACCTTCATTAAACCAGTATTGATATAAACAAACCCTCCCATTGTCGCAAAAGCATTAACAGCATCATCTTCTACCACTTGGAAAGTATAGGGAATATCAGAACGAGGACTCACAGCAGCCAATCTTTGCCCAATTCTATCAATGTATTCATTAGCTTGGCGATCGCTATAAAGTTTAACATCTCCCCCTTTTAATAGCTGTCTATTAATTTGTTTACCCAGTTCAACTTCTTGGCGATCAGATAGGTTAGAAATTTGCAGCATTTGAATACCTTGGAAAATTAATTGTCTCCAAGGGATAGCTTGACTAGGAAAAGCTGTACCCGCACATAAACCCGCAGCTACCATAATAGATATTAACGGATATGATACTCGACGAACGGAAGATTTAGAAATCAAAGATAGTTTGTTTAACATTGGCTTGTCTATTAATATTTTCTAGATTTTAGATTTATTACAAAGTCAGAAATGAGCGAATAATGTTTTTTCCATTATGTCATTTACTACCAAATTTTTTGATAGATTTTCCGCAAAATCACAAACTATTTTTTTTTGCCGAAGTTACCGCAGTTTAGCTAATATAAAACTTCCTTATCTTCACTTATAAAACTGATTTTTTACTTAACTTCAGAAGTTTGAATGACTTTTTCGATTAAAATCTCCTCTTCCTAGAAACGACCTTTTGGCAGTAACTGTTTAATCCTCCAGGAATTAAAGTGGCTGACATTAACTTGAGGTTAAATCCTCAACTTAATGCTTCCAACTGCGGTTTTTATTAAATCTTTTTATACCATTTATAAATAATAATCCTATATTTTAGTTGCTATTTCCATCTCCCATCCTCCCCACCCTCCCCACACTTCCTACACGAGAACTTCAGAATATTTAGCAAAACTTTTGAGATTTAGATTACTTCCTGGAACAAAAATTATGGTAATCTCTCTAAAGTTAGAATATTTAATGGGGGGTTTTGGTGCATAACATCAGTTTATTCTCTCGCCCCTCTGCATAACTAAAGAAATGAGCCAATGAAATTATGAAAATTCTTGATTCTAAAGGACGGTTATTTGGTAAAGTTAGTATCTTAGATTTTGGTGCTGTTTTGGTAATTTTCATGGTATTGATAGGAATATTTTTCTTTCCCGGTACTAGTAAAACTTCCGTTGCTCAAGTGGGCAATATTGTCACCAAATCAGTTGAAGTCGATGCTATTGCTTTAGGTTTAAAAGGGCGTAACCCTGAAGAATTATTAAAGGAAGGTGAAAAAACTCAGTTAATTATTCGGAATCAACCCTATGGTAAAGTTGATTTAAAATCTGTAGAATTTTTAGCTAGAAAAGTGGCAGTTCCACAACCAGATGGTTCAGTAAAAGCTTTACCAGATCCAAGAGATGAAGAAATCTTTAGTCGGAATGTTTTATTAACATTAGAAGGTAAGGGACGAGTTACTGATGATGGGCCTGTATTAGGGAATATTAAGGTAAAAATTGGTATGACAATTGAGTTGGAAGGTGATGATTATAACTTCAATGCGAGTGTGATTGATATACGAGTAAAAGACTAATTTACTGGGGGTGACTAGGTAAGATTATGTCGCCCTCTGATTTTTTTCTGGTTATAATATATTTGTTGAATATCTATCTAAAATATATGGAAATAGAATAATTTTTGAAACTTTATGATAGTGGTGAAAGAGATTTTAGTGCAGTAGATATAACTGGTATTCAGTTAGATTAGGTTAACTTAAGTTATGGAGATTTCCATGAATCTAATTGAAGTAATATTAAGTTGCCATAATTCAACTTAAGTTATAGGAATTTTGAGGGTGCTAATTTAAGTGATACGGATTTGAGTTATGTTTACCAGGGAAGGTGCAGATTTGAGGGGTGCAAATTTGAGTGGGGCAGGTTTATATAATACTGATTTAAAAGCAGTCAAAACTGATGAAAATACTAAAATGAGTAGGAATAATAGATAGCATTAGGTCTCATCTGATTTTTTGAACTACATTGCTGATAATTTGGTTTAGTAAATTTATTAGAGAATGTGTTTTTTTATTTATACAAAAAAATCAGGATTAAGAATGAAAAACTAATCTCAAAAACAATCAAAATAAACCTGCTTTTTGAAAAACTTGTTTAACAGTTATTCCTAATTCTGGTAAAACTTCATCTGTTAAACTATCTTCTCTACGTTTAGTCTCAGGTGGTGCATCATGATAAAAAATAGTGATACTTTTTGCCTGTGAATCCACAATCCAAACCCTAGAAATACCCGCTTTTAAATAATCTGTTGCTTTTTCACTTAAATCACCAAAAGACTGACCTGGAGAGATAATTTCAATTACTAATTCAGGAGGAAAAGGGCAAGCTTCATCTTCAAATCTTTCAGGAGGTAATTTATTATTAGAAATATACAATAAATCGGGAACAGGAACCCAATCAATCCCATTTCTTTTCAGAGTAATTCCCCATTCTATTCCTACCTCTCCACGTTCTTTACTCCAATCAGTAAAAACTAGATAAAGAGCGCCTGTTAAACGAGAATGAAATCTTTTTGGTGACATTTTAGGAATTACTTCTCCTGCGATTAATTCATAAGTAACATCCCCTGGTGGTAGTGCTAAAAATTGTTCTAAAGTGAGCGGTGTTTCTGTCTGAATCATTAATATAGAAATCCTATTTCAGTGATAATATTCTGGTGGTAAGGGCGAATAGCCGCTACGCACAACTTTCCTAACGGAATGCTACCGCAAACGTTAACGCCCCTACAGGAGTCATAATTTCAAAGGTTTTCAGTTAATATTAACTGTTATCACAATTTTCAAAACTCATTTATGATTGCTAAAAGTTTTAAATATAAATATTTAACAAAATTATACCAAATTCAAGCAAAGCTTGTGACAATAAAATTTTCTGCCAAAGTATTGAAATATTTGCATTTCTTATATTAAAATTTACTGGACTGACACATATTCAATGGTGCGTGACGACGGATTGCTAAATCTCTTTCATAGCCTGAGTTTAAGCCGTATAACGCACCCTACAATTTTACTAAAACCTAAAACCTAAAACCTATCGAAGCAAACCCCTTACCTACTATTTGGAGGCAGGGGCTTTTAAAAACCGTTACCGCATACTCTGTTTTTTCTCTGCTTTCAAATCACGACTACCCGCCGCCGCTAATTCTGCATCCATCAGAGTTTTACCTGTGGCGGCTAAATAAACATCATCTAAACTTGGTCGCGCTTGAGCAATTCCAAAAATGGGTAAGCCCGCATTTTGCAAAGATTGTTGAATTTGCATCAAAGCATCGCTCTGGGGTGTAACAACTAGGTTTAAAGAATTACCCTGAGCAGTATTAATAATCACTTCCTGCACCATTGCTAGGGGTGCGAGTAATGCTTTGGCTTTTTCTGCTTCTTCGGTGGGAGAAAATTCTCTAATTCTCAGAGTGATCCGATCGCCTCCTACCCTGTCCTTAAGTTCAGAAGGAGTACCAGTTGCTATTACCACACCTTGGTCAATAATTGCTACTCTATTTGCCAAAGCGTCAACTTCTTCGAGATAGTGACTTGTAATCAAAACTGTTGTACCGGAGTCTCGCAACTGACGCAAAAAATCCCACACTGCGACGCGACTGTCAATATCTAACCCCACTGTCGGTTCATCTAAAACTAAAACATCTGGTTGGTGGAGCAAACCTGCCGCTAAATCTAGACGTTTGCGGATACCACCAGAATAAGTACCTGTTTTTTTATCCGCCCAATCTTCTATACCCAGGAGACCGATCGCTTGATCAATTCTTTCTTTAGCAAGTTTACCAGGGATATGGTAGATTGCAGCTTGCAGTTGTAATAGTTCTCGCCCTGTTAATACTTTATCTAGGGCCACTTCCTGGGCAACATAGCCAAGGCGTTGTCTAGCTATTCTGGGTTGGTCAATTACTGATACACCGGATACTTCTAAGCGTCCCGCATCTGGTGTAATTAGAGTACATAGGGCACGGAGGGTGGTTGTTTTACCAGCTCCATTGGGGCCAAGTAAACCAAATATTTCTCCTGGTTCTATTTTAAAGGAAACATTTTTAACGGCTTCAACGGAACCATAACGTTTTTGAAGGTTTTCTATTAAAACTGCTGGTGCCATAGTTATCGCTTTATAAAGGGTTTTCCCTGATTATTGTAGTATCTTATTATTAATCTGGCACTCAGCAGAGGCAGAAGGGGAATAATTTTAGAATAATTTTAATCGACAATTTTTACCCATCCTCGGCGGACATTGTAAAGCAGTCTGTTTATAATCGCATATTCATCTTCATTGAGAGAATATGTTAATAGTACGTTTTTAATTTGGTTCCGTTCATTGCGAGTAACTACATTGGAAAACATCACTTGACTAAAGACTTCTTCAAGTATTTTTTCTGCTGATGAAAAGTTTAGTAACCTCATAGCTCTATCAGTTCAATAGTAAAATGTGCTTCTACAATATGACCTTTTTTTAGGCAAAATATGGTGATAGAAGTTATGAGCGATTAATGATTATTATCAATTGCTATTGTGTTTCAGATCGTTATTTGATGTGATGGTTTATTGATTTTTTTGTGATTTAGATCACTTACAAACAACGATTTATAGTGGCCACTACAGATTTAGATAAGCTCGGTAAGTCATAACCCCCTTCTAAACCAAATAATATTTTGTGGGTTATTTGTAAACAATATTCTGTAAATAATCCGTAGTCTTCTGGTAGGAGGGAAATACCTGCTAATGGATCGTCTTTGTTAGCATCATAGCCTGCACTAATAATTAATAAATCTGGTTGAAAGTTAGTTAAAAATGGTACGACTTTTTGCTCGAATGTGGGTTGGTAAATAGCAATACTGCTACCGGGTGACATAGGTAGATTTAGTACGTTATTGTAGTTACCACGTTCGTTATCATAGCCTGTTCCTGGATAACATGGAGATTGATGGAGGGAGCAGTAGATGATATTTGGATTAGTTTCTACAATTTCTTGAGTACCATTACCATGATGCACATCCCAGTCAAGAATGGCGACTTTGTTAATGTCTGGTTTTTCTAGGGCGTAATGAGCTGCGATCGCGGCATTAGAAAACAGACAAAACCCCATTCCTCGCTTACTTTCTGCATGATGACCTGGGGGTCTGGCGATAACGAAAGCGGGGTTATTATTTGCCAAAACTAAATCTACTCCGTCTAACCAAGCACTCACTGCTAACAATGCCACATCGTAACTTCTAGCAGAAACTGGGGTATCTCCATCAAGGTAACCTCCTCCCTTATTTGCAATTTCTGCGACTGCTTCCAGGTAACTTTGGGAGTGAACTTTTTCTAGGAGTGTCATCAATGATGAATGGCGCTGCTGTACTGGTGTAGGTAGATGCCACTGCAGTTGGCCATTATCAGGAAAGTTTTTGAGAGCTTTAACAATAGCAGTTAAGCGTTCTGGTCGCTCTGGATGTAGCATACCAGTTTTGTGTTCGAGAAATTCATCTGAGTAAATAATAGAAACCATAGGTGATTTTAGATATTAGATTGTGTCCAATAGGGTCAAACTTTTGATTGTGATCCTAGCAATTTTTCGATGGTAGATTTCTTTCAAAATAGAAAGATTTTTATCGTCAATTTCCTCAAAAATTTTACCCCCAATGTGCTATAATTTTAGACAGAAACAGCATAATTTTGCAAATATACCAAAGTTAATCGGATAATATCCGATTTTTTTGGTTGATAGCTAGTTAATTATAATTTTAACGGAGTTTTTGATTCTATGACTACTTCTGAGTCACGAATTGTACCAACCGATCTGCGCAACGAAATGTCCCAATCATACTTAGAATACGCCATGAGCGTTATTGTAGGTAGGGCGTTGCCAGATGCTAGAGATGGTCTCAAACCCGTGCATCGTCGCATACTTTATGCTATGCACGAATTAGGTTTAACTCCAGACCGCCCTTTCCGAAAATGCGCTCGTGTTGTGGGGGAGGTTTTGGGTAAGTACCACCCCCACGGCGATACGGCAGTTTACGATGCTTTGGTACGCATGGCTCAAGATTTCTCAATGCGATCGCCACTGATCCACGGTCACGGTAATTTTGGTTCTGTAGACAATGACCCCCCTGCTGCGATGCGTTACACTGAATGTCGTTTGCAACTGCTAACCACTGATGCTATGTTGCGGGATATCGACTCGGAAACAGTAGATTTTGCTGATAACTTTGATGGTTCTCAACAGGAACCTTTGGTACTTCCTTCTCGCGTTCCCCAACTATTTCTCAACGGTTCCTCTGGTATTGCAGTGGGGATGGCAACTAATATTCCTCCTCATAATTTGGGAGAATTAATTGATGGTTTGGTGGCACTTATTCACAACTCGGAAATAACTGAGAACGAATTAATGCACCATATTCCGGGTCCTGATTTTCCTACGGGCGCTCAAATCTTAGGTAAATCTGGGATTCGGGATGCTTACACTCTCGGTCGCGGTTCCATCACAATGCGGGGTGTGGCGACAATAGAGACCATCGAACACCGTGGTCGTCCTGACAAGGAAGCTATTATTGTCACCGAATTACCATACCAAACTAACAAAGCAGCATTAATAGAAAAAATTGCTGAACTGGTTAATGACAAAAAAATTGATGGTATTTCTGATATTCGGGATGAGAGCGATCGGACTGGAATGCGTATTGTTATCGAACTTAAACGAGATGCTTATCCTAGAGTTGTACTCAATAACCTCTATAAACAAACTCCCCTACAAGCAAATTTCGGAGCTAATATTTTAGGATTAGTAAATTCCGAACCTCAGTTATTAACTCTGAAAAAATATCTGGAAGTTTTCCTAGAGTTTCGGGTTGAAACTATTACCAGGAGAACAGAATATGAGCTGAGAAAAGCTGAGGAAAGAGACCATTTATTACAGGGTTTACTAATTGCTTTAGATAACTTAGACGAAATTATTCAATTAATTCGTAGTGCTGCTGATACTCCTACTGCCAAACAAGAATTAATGGAAAATTATGGTTTATCTGAAGTTCAATCCGATGCAATTTTACAAATGCAGTTAAGAAGATTAACAGCATTAGAAGCTCAAAAAATTGAAAAAGAGCATGAAGAATTACTATTAAAAATTGCCGACTTACAAGATATATTAGCTAAACGGGAACGGATTTTAGAAATTATTGAAAATGAAGCTTTAGAAATTAAAGAACGTCATGCAACTCCGAGACGAACTGTCATTGAATTAGCAGAAGGAGAACTAGATGATACAGATTTAATTGCTAATGAAAAAGCAATTATTTTATTAACAGAACAAGGCTATATTAAAAGGATGCCTATTAATTCTTTTGAGGCTCAAAGTCGAGCAACTAGAGGTAAAGCTGGCACTAAAATGAAAGAAGATGATGTAGTCGAACATTTTCTCAGTTGTTATGACCACGACAGTATTTTGTTCTTTACTCAAAGGGGCGTTGTTTACTGTCTAAATGCTTATCAAATTCCTATTGGTTCCCGTGTCGCGCGGGGGGTACCAATAGTGCAAATGTTACCAATTCCTAGAGATGAAAAAGTTACTTCTATTGTACCTGTTTCCGAATTTTCAGATGACGAATATTTAGTCATGCTGACTAAAGGTGGATATATCAAAAAAACGAGTTTATCCGCATTTGCAAATATTCGTTCCAATGGATTAATCGCTATTTCTCTAGCAGAAGGGGATAGTTTAAGATGGGTTAGGAGAGCTAGAGTTGATGATAGTGTGATTATTGGTTCTAGTTCTGGTATGGCAATTCATTTTAGAACAGATGATAAACAATTGCGTCCTTTAGGTCGAAATACTAGAGGGGTAAAATCTATGAAACTTATCAAAGGCGATGAGTTAATTAGTATGGATATTTTACCCAGTTCAATAGTAGAAAAAATTGCTGATATAGATGAAGAAAATTTAGAACTAGAAGAGGAAGAGTTAGAGATAGAAATTGATGAAACAGAAGAGGTAGAAAGTGATGAAACTTCTACTACTAACGATATTGGACCTTGGGTATTAATAATTACTACAAATGGTTATGGAAAGAGAGTACCAGTTTCTCAATTTACTTTACAAAACCGAGGTGGAAAAGGTCGTATTGCTACTAAGTTTAAACAGAAGAAAAAGAAACAAGACCAAGTAGCTGCTTTACGAGTAGTAAATGAGGCAGAAGAATTGATGATAATTACTGGAAAGGGAATTATTATTCGTCAAGCAATAGATGCTATTTCTATTCAATCTCGTAGTGCTACAGGAGTGAGAGTACAAAAATTAGATAATTCAGACGCTATAGCAGAAGTTGCTTTAGTTCCGGCGACGGAAAATGAAGAAACAATAGAAGAAATAGAAGAAGAAGAAATAATGGAATTAGAACAAGAAGAAACAGAGGAAGATATGGAAGAATAGAATTAGTTATGATTCCCTGGTTTTGTTGCCAGGGAATTAATAATTTAATCATTATTTTCTCAATATTTCTTTTTCTTTGATTGAAATTTTCCTAGATATTCACATTTCACAAAGTATGAGGAAGTTGATTAATACTGACTTTTTAGTTTAACAAAATGATATTCAAAAAATCAAAACTCTATAGGGGCGAATGGCCATTCGCCCCTACTATGGTCGACCGAAATGAAAAGCACTATAAAACTAGGAAATCACACAAACAATCTCAAGTTTAGCATCTGAAGCTAATAGCTGAAATCTGACTAATTTTTGCTTACAAACTTAATAAATAAGAGAATTAGCTAAAAAGATAAAAAGATTTTTTTTCTTTTTTATCCATTAATAATTTTTTGGTAAAGTCTTTTGATTAAAGTGATTATAAGTCAAACTTTCTTATATAGCAATGTGCGCTGGCATATTTACACATTATTTTTTGTACACCTTTTCGCTTACTGGGCTTTGAGCTGGACATTGTAAATACCTGAGCGCTCATTGCTATACCATTTGGAAAAAAGAATGTTACGAATAGTTGAGCAAACTAAAATGTTTGAAGTCAGATAGCTATGGAAGAGAATAGAATTATTTCCGGCTCAAAAATGAGATTAAAGTCACTTCTATTGTAGGGGCGATTTGCGTTTACGTTTGCACAGCATTCCGAAGGAAAGTATTCCGTTTGCGCAGCATTCCGCAGGAAAGGAAATCGCCCCTACTAACTACTAGAAATAACCATGATTATTTTTAGCAAACATTTATCAAATTGGTATTACCTCAGAGGGAGCAAGATATTTTGAAATTGGTATTAGCTAAACTCCCCTAACTTAACAAGAATAAAAGTTATTTGTTCTGGTTTTATTCAAACTTTTTTTCTACTTCCAGTTATTTGCAAATATTCCAGCAAACATGAAATTATTATTCGCATTTATTAGTGGCATTTTAATGGGAATGACCACAGCGCCAGTCGGTGCATGGTTTCTAGGTTGGGTAGCTTTAGCTCCTCTCTGGATATTAGTAATTCAACAGAAAAAATCCTTTGATAAATTTTTATTAGGTTTAACTTGGGGAATAGGATATCACGGTTTAGCTTTATTTTGGATAACCGGAGTTCACCCCATGACTTGGCTAGGAATTCCTTGGTTAGCGAGTCTAGCGATCGCTCTATTTTGTTGGATTTTTATTACTCTTTGGGGAGCAATTTTAGTTGCTATTTGGGCTTATTTATTTGGCGTTTTAACTCCTACATATTTACCAGGAAAAATATTCATATTTGCTAGAGTTTTATTAGGTATAAGTCTCTGGTGTTGTTTAGAGAAAATCTGGAGTTTAGGTAATCTCTGGTGGACTTCTTTATCTTTTACCCAAAGCCCTCACAATTTAGCAATTTTACACCTGGGTCAATTATCTGGACCAATTACAGTTACAGCAGCTATGGTTACGGTAAATGCTTTAATTGGAGAAGCTTTTCTAAAAATTAAATATCAGCCAAACCAAGATAATTTTCTTTCTTTTATTCTTCCTTCTTACTTCTTAATTCCAATCACAACTTTACTATTTTTCCACATAGTAGGATTTAGCTTATATAAAATTCCTTTAAATCCGAAACCAGAAGCAGCTTTAAAAGTTGGAATTATTCAAGGAAATATTCCCAATGAAATTAAACTTAATTCCCAAGGTTGGTATCGTGCTTTAGAAGGTTACACTACAGGATATAAAAAATTAGCAGAGCAAGATGTTGATGCTATCTTAACTCCAGAAACAGCCTTACCTTTTTTATGGACAAATCAAAATAATCGAAAATTTCTATCTTTTTATCAAACAATTTTAGAGAAAAAAGTATTAGCTTGGGTGGGTGGATATGGCAAGAAAGATAATAATCTGACTAACAGCTTATTTAGTATCGACAATAAGGGAGAAATTTTCAGCCGTTATGACAAAATTAAATTAGTACCTTTAGGAGAATATATTCCCTTTAATGAAGTGTTAGGAAAACTAATAGATAGACTCTCCCCTTTAGATGCTCATTTAGTACCTGGAAAAACAAACCAAATATTTGACACTCCCTTTGGAAAAGCCATAGTTGGAATTTGTTATGACTCAGCTTTTTCCGAAGTATTTCAAAGACAAACATTAGCAGGAGGAGAATTTATTTTAACTGCTGCTAATAACGCCCATTATAGTTCTATAATGCCAGCTCAACATCATGCTCAAGATGTAATGCGGGCAATAGAAAATGATAGATGGACAGTACGAGCAACAAATACAGGTTATTCTGGAATTGTAGACCCTCATGGTAGAACAATTTGGTTATCTGGAATTAATACTTATGAAACTTATGCAACTACAATTCATCGGCGAAAAACCCAGACTTTATATGTAAAATTGGGTGATTGGTTAACACCAGTATTACTTGTAGGAGCAGGATTAGCCAGACTAATTTTGTTACCTAATTTCAGGAGTTAAATATTAGTTTTTTTTCTAGCTGAAGATACAAATGAACAAACAAATATTATTTATTATCTTTTTTGTAATTGGCTTATTTATAGTTAATTGTACTAACCAAACAAGTAGTTTATATTCCCAAAAAACTTCCTTACCAGAAGCAAAGCCATTAACAATTTGGTGGACAAAGGGATTCTATCCAGAAGAAGATGAAGCTATTAAACAAATAGTTGCTAACTGGAAGAAAAAAACCGGTTATCCAGTGCAACTTTTTTTATTAAGCGATGATGAAAATTTAGAAATGGCTCTAGAAGCTGTCGCAGCAGAAAATCCTCCAGATATTGTTTACAATCGTAGGGTAGAATTTTCTATGAGTCCTCGACTTGCTTGGGAAGGTAAATTAGCCGATGTTTCTGATGTGATTGAACCTGTTAAATCTCTCTATAGTAAAACTGCTCTTGCATCTGTTAATTTAAAAAATAATGTAACAAAAGAACGTAGTTATTATGCAGTACCAATTCAACAGCAAACCGTACATATTCATTACTGGCAAAATTTGTTAAAAGAAATTAATTTAAAAGAGTCAGATATTTCTGATGAATGGGATGATTTTTGGCAGTTTTGGCAAAATGCTCAAGATGCAATTCGTCAGAAAAATCAATCACAAATTTATGGGGTTGGTTTAGCTATGTCTGCTGCTTCTAATGATACATTTTATCAGTTTGAACAAGCACTGGCAGCCTATGATATTCAATTATTAGATGAAAATGGCACACTTTTAGTAGATAAACCGGAAGTCCGTCAAGGAATAATTAAGGTATTAAATTGGATGACTAATCTTTATCAAGATGGATATATACCCCCAGATGCAGTTAAATGGTTAGGGGTAGATAATAATGTTAATTTCCTCAACCAAAACTTGTTAATGGCAGTTAATCCTACCTTATCTATTCCCGCTTCTCAAAAACAAGAACAAGATATTTATAATAATCAGATTAAAACCATTGAATTTCCCAATGAACCAGATGGAGAACCACCAGAATACCTCGTATCAATAAAACAAATAGTAACCTTTGCACCATCTCCTCATTTAGAGCAAGCTAAGGATTTTTTATCATTTTTAATTAAACCAGACAATTTAGGAAAATATATGAAACTTTCAGGAGGAAGATATTTCCCGGTCATGCCAAAATTATTATCAGATAAATTTTGGCAAAATCAAAGTGAACCTCATATTTCTGTGGCAGTAAAACAATTCCAAGAAGGTGCAACTCGACCACTTAATTATGTAATTAATCCCGCTTACTCTCAAGTATTATCAGAAAATATTTGGGGTCAGGCAATTGAGCGTGTAATTATAGATGGGTTATCAACAGTAGATGCTACTAATGAGGCAATTGCTAAAATACAAGAAATATTTGCTGAATGGTAAAGTCATTACTAAGAGATTGTTTGTCAAAGGAAATATAAAAATGAGAGAGGGAACAGGTCATTTCAGTTATCAGTTATCAGTTATCAGTTACCAGTTAACAGTTAAGAGTTAGCATCCTATGGTCGGAACTTTCCTCCGGAATGCTACGCAAATGTTAACAGTACCTCTGCAATAAAGAGGCTTGAAATTTGGAATATTCTCTTTTTTTATCCCTTTAAAATGCTATGCTTTATCAACATATTTCTTAAGATAAAACGTAGACATAAGAGAGAAGTTATGTAATTGCTCTTAACTGGATATTTCGGGAGAGTCAACGTATTTAATTAGAGGCTTTTCTCTCCCCATCTCACGACCCCCCCCATCTCTCTATCAGAAAAGGGTTTCAGGAGTTCCTTATCAGGGATAGCTTTAAAATGGGAGGCGCATACCCAGAAATTTTCGGCAACAGTTCAGAAGCAGAAAATATCTAAAAATGAATATGATAACTGCTATATACTCTTCTTTTAAAAAAAACTTAATTCTCACATATGATTCATGATTGTTATATAGCAATCCGCCCATCGGTTGCGGGTAATCAAAAAGTAGATAAAAAAACTGAAACTCTCGCTTGTTCCCTGTTACCTGTTCCCTGTTCCCTAAAAGCGGTAAGATTTTTATACACAAATAAAATAGGATTGTTATAGGAATATATTTACCCCCAATCTCTCTATTTACCGGATTTTAATCATTTGAAGTATGACCACTTTTGGATTTGAGTAACTATTCGTTCTCTTAATACTTATATACTTATATACTTATTTTACAAACAGTCTCTAATACCATTTTTATCAAATATTGCTACATTGCTTGGTTGTAGGTTTTAGATAGTAGGTGGTAGGTTGTTAATAGAAGAAGTTTTAATAATGGCTAATGGATAATTGATAATGGATAATTGATAATTACCTCTCCCTAAAAGGAAGAGGATTGAATAAAAGGAAAATTTTTTCTTGTTTCTCCTTTAAAGGAGAGGCTTTAAACCTTAATTATTCGGTAAATATTCCGCTCCTCTGGTGTCTGGATTTTACTGTAACAATCCTTATTGAATTTGGCATAAGTCAACATTTAAACTAAATAAATTTAGATCGAGATTATAATTATGACAATGAGACGTAAATTATTTCCTATAATTTTGCTATTTCTACTAGGTTTAATATTAGTTACTTGTAGTATAGATAGACCACAAAATTATTCCCAGAAATCTGACTTGGAGACATCTTTAACAATTTGGTGGAGTCGGGGATATTACCCAGAACAAGATGAGGCTCTGCAAAAAGTTATTAGTGACTGGGAAGAAAAAACTGACAATAAAGTTAAAGTATTATTTTTTAGTGAGGATAATATTTTGCATGAAGCTATAGATGCTTTAGCAAAAGACAAAACACCTGATATTTTTTTCTCTGAAAGAGCAGAATATACTTTGATTCCTAAATGGGCGTGGGAAGGAAAATTAGTAGACGTTTCTGATGTAATTGAACCAGTAAAAAACTTATACAGTGATAGTGCTTTAAAATCTGTTTCTTTTTATAATCAAACAAAGTCAAAACGCTCCTATTATGGTGTGCCAATAATGCAGCAAAGTTTACATATTCACTACTGGCAAGATTTAATTAGTGAAGCTGGTTTAGATGACGAAATACCTAAAGACTGGGATAAATTTTGGCAGTTTTGGCAAAATGCTCAAACAGTTTTGCGCCAAAAAAATGAAAATGATATTTATGGCTTGGGTTTGCCTATGTCTATTGATGCTTCAGATACCTATGCTATATTTGAACAAATTTTAGAGGCTAAAAATATCCAAATAGCAGATAAAGAGGGAAACCTACAAGTAGATAAACCAGAAATCAGACAAACAATTATTGAAACTTTAGAATGGTATACTAACCTTTATAAAAATGGGTATGTAGCACCAATAGCAATTAACTGGTTTAATTCTGACAATAATACTAATTTCCTTAACCGTAATGTATTAATGACAATTAATCCTACCATGTCAATTCCAGGCTCTCAAAGAGAAGATGCAGAAATTTACTTTAATAAAATAAAAACTATCGAATTTCCAAATAATCCTAATGGAACTAAACCAACATATTTAGTATCTGTAAAACAACCTGTAATTTTTAAAACTGTAGCTCATCCCGACTTAGCAAAAGAATTTTTATTATATTTAGTACAGCCAGAAAATTTAGGACCTTACATTCAAGGTGCGAATGGTCGTTATTTTCCTGTGATGTCTCAACTTTGGCAAAACCCTTTTTGGAGCGATAAAAAAGACCCTCATATTTCCCTAGCATCTCAACAGTTTACTAAACATAAAACTCGTTCATTTGATAATTCTATTAACCCTGCTTATTCTCAAGTACACTCAGAAAATATTTGGGGAAAAGCGATGCTAGCAGTATTAATTGAAAATTTATCACCAACTCAAGCAACCGATATCGCTATTAACCGAATTAAAGAAATATTTAATCAGTGGCAAATTCCGAATAAAAAATAAAAGATGATGTAGCAAAGCTAAAAATAAGGAAATTTAATTATGTCTTTTTGGAAAAAAAGTCTCCTAATTCAGATTGTCGGTTCTTTTTTAATACTGTCACTAATCACAATATCAATTGTCGGATATACAACCTTTAGTCAAGCACGAGAATCTTTAAAAGAATCAGTATTTGAACGTCTTAACTTTGCTGCAGAACTTAAAGAAAATGAACTCAAACGTTGGATATCAGATCAACGTAAAAATATCTTAGCTATAGCTGAATTACCAGAAATAAATAACCAAGCAAAAATCCTCTTAATAACTGAAAAATCTACACCAGAATATGAATCAGCTCAAACCTCACTGCAAAATTCCTTAACATCTTTTGCAACTAATCTTCCCAGCTTAAAAGAAATTTTTATTTTAAGTAGAAGTGGCAGAATTTTAGTTTCCAGTAATAGCAATAAACTAGGTAAATATCAACCCCTATTACAATATAGCGAAGTAACAAAAGCTCCCACAGATAACTTAATATCAAATTTTTACCCCTCTGCTGAAACAGCTCAACCGATGATTACCTTTGCCACCCCTATTATTAATAAAAATGGTAAGCAACTAGGGCTATTAGCTACCCATCTCGACTTAGAAAGAATTGATACTATTATTCGCGAACAAGCAGGTTTAGGAGAAACAGTTGAAACTTATTTAGTAGGAAATATTGGTAGTAGCTTGTCGAGGAGAAATGTCTTTGTTTCCGCAACAAAATTTGGTTCTCAGGAATTTCCTAATGGTATTAAAAGTGAAGCTATTAATGCAGCTATTGATGGCAATAATGGTCAAGGTTTGTACAAAAATTATCAAGGTGTGCCAGTCATTGGTGTTTATCGGTGGCTCAAACAACACGACTTAGCATTATTAGCAGAAATACATCAAAAAGAAGCATTTGCACCAGCTCGTCATCTTGCTATTTCAATTTTGCAAGTGGGGTTGATGCTAGCTCTCATCATGGCAATGGGAATGTTTTTATTAGGTCGTCAAATTGTAGGGCCAATTTTAGAAATCGCTCGTACAGCTAAGTTAGTAAGTGGAGGGGATCTAACTCAAAAAGTACCAGTCTTAACTCAAAACGAAATTGGCGTACTTGCCCATACTTTTAATCAGATGATTTCCCAGCTGCAAATATCTTATCATAAATTAGCTGATTATAGTCATATTTTAGAAGTCAAAGTTGATGAAAGAACTCAAGAATTAACAGAAAAAAATTTAGATCTGGAACAGACTCTTCACAAATTAAAACAAACCCAAGCCCAACTAATTCAAAATGAAAAAATGGTAAGTTTAGGTCAGTTAGTAGCCGGAGTTGCCCATGAAATTAATAACCCGATTAACTTTATCTATGGCAACATTAAACCTGCCAGAGATTATGGAAAAGATTTATTAGATTTACTCAATCTATATCAACAATATTATCCAGAACCAATAAATGAAATTAGAGACAAACAAATAACTATAGACCTAGATTTTATCAAAGCAGATTTTCCTAGTTTGCTGAGTTCTATGGAAGAAGGTGCTATCAGAATCAAAGAAATAGTTTTATCCTTACGGAACTTTTCCCGTCACCATGAACCTCGCCAAAAACAAGTTAATATTCACCATGGTATAGATAGTACCCTACTGATTTTGCAAAGTCGGCTCAAACCTAAAGACGGATATCCAGAAATTCAGATAATTAAAGAATATAGCAAATTGCCATTAATAGAATGTTTAGCAGGTCAAATTAATCAAGTTGTGATGAATATTTTAGCTAATGCTATTGATGTTTTAGAAATGTCCTGGGAAAAATCTAATTCTAGATTTTGTAATATTCAACCTTTGATTAAAATTCAGACCAAAAATATTAGTAAAGATTGGATAGGTATTTACATTACTGATAATGGACAAGGAATGCCGGAAGCGGTAAAGAAGCGAATATTTGACCCTTTTTATACAACAAAGTCTGTGGGAAAAGGTACTGGTTTAGGATTATCTATAAGTTATCAAATTATAGTTGAAAAACATCAGGGAAAGTTTTACTGTAATTCTGTAGTTAATCAAGGTACAGAATTTGTGATTGAATTACCAGTTATTTATAATAATTAGGGTTTGCTAAATAAGTCTTTTGATTGAGGTAGGGAGTAGGGAGTAGGGAGTAGGGAGTAGGGAGTAGGGAGTTAATACTATTAGCTTTCAGTATTTAGCTGGAGCGCTAAAAATCCAAGGGTTTAAGTCCCCCACTATATTGGAAAAAATGGCGTTGCTGATGCGTGGGTATGATTTGTATTTTTTGGTAATTGCTGGACTATTAAATAATAACTATTTCAGATTGTTCAATTTTTATTTTCATACCTTGATTCAGCAACGCCGA
>JASJEE010000297.1 GCA_030064835.1 Microcoleaceae cyanobacterium MO_207.B10
CATCTAGAAATTTTGCCAGAGAAAAAAGCTGATGATTTTGGCAAAATTTATCACCGACTCGGAAAAATACTTGCTGATAGTTTGGGGAATTTACTGATTTTATCAGACTGGCAGCTAAGGAGATAATTTTTCAGCTTTAGTAATTTTGGTCGAGGGGAAAAAGAGAGGGTAATTCTCATTTCATCTAGAAATTTTGCCAGAGAAAAAAGCTGATGATTTTGGCAAAATTTATCACCGACTCGGAAAAATACTTGCTGATAGTTTGGGGAATTTACTGATTTTATCAGACTGGCAACTGAGAAGATAATTTTTCAGCTTCAGTACATTTTAGTTGAGGGGATAAATAGGAGGTAATTCTCATTTCATCTAGAAATTTTGCCAGAGAAAAAAGCTGATAATTTTGCCAAGATGTAAAAATAAGTCGGAAAACTATCACCGAATATTTTTCTGCCTTGACTGATTTGTTGAACTAAAAAAGTATGAGCAATTATCGTCGTAAACTAAATCCTGCTCAAAACTATTATTGATAATCATTGCTTTTCATTTAAAGACTTTCTTTTGCTTTATGAAGTTCATCTACCCAGTTTTGAAGTTCATCTGCCCACTTTTTAAATTTTGCTTCTTGGATACCAAGAAACTCTTCTCGTTTTGCCAGTTCTTTTTCTTTTTGCTTGATTTCCAGTTCGCGCTTTTCCAGCCTTTCTTCTCGTTCTTTCAGTTTATTTTCCCATTCTGCTATATTTTTTGTAGTCTGATGAGACTTTTGTTTCAGCGATAATAAGTCAGAAGCTATATTTCTTAATTCATCATCTGAAAAATTCATATACTTATGAGTTTCAAATTCTATTTTTTTAGCCAGTTCATCAAGCCCAAATAGTCTAAACCACCAACTATCGCTAGAAATTTTATTTGTGGTGTCTGGATGAAGTGAAGGGCTAATAGCAACAATATAAGTTGAACACCAAAAAGGTCGATTATCTGTGGCTGTCTCCAAGCAACGAAACTTATGTTTGTTTCCTTTTAGTAAGTTAAGCCATTTAAGCCGATTTTCATAAATCTGTTGAAATGGATTTCTATCTTCACTACCTACAATATACCCACTTGGCGTACACCAATCACCATTCTCAGATGCTAGAAATGGTTCATGGCATTCTTTTAATTCAATAGGAATAATCGCATCATTTTTGAGGACTGTTAAATCAATCTGACGGTTTTCAATATAATAATCCATTAAAACTAAATGGAGTTTCTCTTCATTACCGAAGCGAAACTCCATATCATCCAAAAATATTCCTACAGCTTCTCTTTCATAGGATGTATCAAAATTTTTTCCCATCCAAATTTCAACAGTCATTCTGTCTATCCTTAACCTACTAAAATTTATCTTTCTATAAATCAATAAATCAATACTGGAAAATCAAAAATTATTTATCAAGTGAAATCCTTTGTAGTTTGGTAGTAAATAATTATCCAAGTTTATCCTTAATATACTCCGAAACAGTATAGCGATGATCTTAAATTGAGATTTTGGGTAATTGTAAAATTTCTTACTAAGATTACTACTAAAGTTAATACTGGAAAATCAAATATTTTCAAATTAAATCCTTTGTGGTTTGATGGTAAATGGTTATTCAATTTATCCTTGATATGTTCCAAAACAGTTTATGAAAGATACAAATACTCAACCAAATACAGTTGGTACAACAGAAGCAGCTTTTCTTTTAAATATTTCTACTGCTCGACTCAGATTACTTCTGAGGCAAGGTCGCCTGAAAGGAGCCAAAAAAGTCAAACGCTTCTGGGTAATTCCTTTAAATAGTAGAGGAATGCCAGAAATTACTCCTGGTCGTCGAGGTCCTCAAGGAACTTGGAATAAAGGAATCCGTACAGGCAATACTTTTATCCATGTGCTGCGAAGAGAAATTGACCATAACCGAGACTACGGCACTTCTCTACCAGCCATTTCTGTTAAACAAGGAAATAGAAATGATCGCTGTCACGAAGTAGAAATTATGGGAAACTGCAAAATCGTCTATCGCCCTCATAAACCTAATAGCACTCAAGCTGGTGGTGCCCGCCTGTGGATTGAGGTAGAGCCTGATGTGGAAATTATTCGTAAGTTTTTCCGAGATGTAGAACAGGAGGAAGATAAACCTCAAGGATTTGGTTAGCTTTGACTCTGATTTTTTAGCTGAACTGAATTTTTCTCCTGATAAATATAGTGTTCGGTGTTAGCTTCTTTGATTTTTCAGCTAACATTGCAAATTGTTATGGAAATAATTCCGATATTTGTGGCAGTGCCAAAGTTCCTTAAAATTATTTTTTAAGAGTAAGTGAGCGATCGCCTCTATATATTTGCTTGGGCAATTTTTCTCCCCTAGTCTCTAGGTACAAAAATCTTTTATCTGATGTTGAATCTAGTTAGGGCTTGCTGATTAAATCTAAAAACCTTTATCTGTAAATACTTTAGCCTGATTTTGTACCAAAAAAGTACAAGCTTTTTGCTCCAATTATGCTAAAAAAGTGAGGATTTTGAGCAGACAAGGAAGAGAAAATTTAAGGACAATTGTTCCGACTAAACCCTTTGTAATTCTCATTTTTCCTGACTCCTGACTCCTTCCCTCACCCATAAGACTTTTTCAGCAAACCCTACGTAGTTTACCTTTGTGAAAACTGCTATAAATATAGAAAAATTTTTGATATTTAGTATGACTTTCCCCGGCTAAAGGGCAGGTTCTATTTATTGTCACGCTTAGAAAAAAGGAGGAGAGTGTGGGAAGGGTCGAGACTGTGCGAAGTACAGGACTCAAAAAATATAAGGTTGCAAATATTCTCTGACAACAAAGAATTAGCCCTGCGGCTAAAGGGTGGGTAATTATCGAAAACATAACAGCAAATGAATTACTATGAATTAGCAGAAAAATTTCTAGAGCAACAACAGTGGAATGAAGCTGTTAATGCTTATAATCAAGCTATTAAACTGAATTCGGATTTTACCTGGTCTTACTATAAATTAGGGCAAGCTTTAAATCAACTACAAAGATGGGATGAAGCCATTACTGCTTACAATCAAGCTATTAAACTAAATCCAAATTTTCCCTGGTCTTACTATCACTTAGGAAATGCCTTAACTCAACTAGAAAAATGGGAACCAGCCATTCAAGCCTACCGCAGTTTTATTAAACTTAACTCCGATAACTACTGGGCTTACCAAAAATTAGCAGAATCTTTAGTTAAAGTAGGAGAATTTGAGTCAGCTATTGCTAATTATCAAACAGCAATTAAACTTAACCCACAAACAAAAGGCACCCACCAAAAATTAGCAGATATTCTATTTCAAACAAACCAATTAGAACCAGCAGAAATAATATATCGCCAAGCAATAAAACTCAACCCTGAAGTAATTTGGTATCGGCAATGTTTAGGAGATGTTCTACTTAAACAAAACAGAATAGACGAAGCGATCGCCATTTATTTAGAAGTGGCTCATACGAAACCTAACTTACCCTGGATGCACCTACAATTAGGAGATGCTCTTGCCCAAATTTCTCAACCAAACTTAGATCAAACTATTAACTATTATTGTCATGCTATTCAGCATCCTGACCAATATCCTATTTACCAAAAAGCACTACATCTAATCAAAGAAAATCGAGAATTATACTTCCAACTAGGAAATGCCTTAGCAGACAAAAATCAAATTTCTGGAGCTATCATTATTTATTATATGCTTCTAGAAGTTCTCCCCAATCAAAACCCAATATATATTTATCAGCAATTAGAGCAAATATTACGACAAAAAATTAAACTAGAACAACAATTAACTTCATATTATGCTGCTGTCGAAACCAAAACAGATAGTCAATCTTACTATGAGCTAGGATTAGCCTTAACCCAACAACAAAAATGGGGAGAAGCTGCCATTGCTTACCATAGTGCTATTGAACTTAATCCCGATTTTGCTTGGTGGTCTGATATTCGTCTCTGGAAAACTTTTGAGAAACGAGGTACACTCCAAAGAATAGTTAACTTATTTCAGCAATTTATTGATTATCCAAATAACTCAGTCTGTCGTTATCTCAACTTAGCTGAAGCTCTAACTCAATTAAATAAAAAGACTGAAGCTATAGAAATTTATCAAACAGCGTGTCAACAACAAATTCAAAATAACTATCCTAACTTTTTTCAAAAACAGCAAAAATTTCCAGAAGTTTCCCAGCCAAATTTTCTAGTCATTGGAGTTAAAAAAGGGGGAACTACATCTATTTATAATTATCTAACTCAACATCCACAAATTATACCTGCCATTAAAAAAGAAATTGATTTCTGGTCTTTCTATTTTTATCGAGGTTTGGATTGGTATCGGGCACATTTTCCATTGATTCCAGATTCAGAAAAGTTCTTAACTGGAGAAGCAAGCCCTAGTTATTTTGATTCTCCAAATACTCCGGCTAGGCTATTTCATTTTTTCCCGAAAATTAAACTAATTCTGCTGTTAAGAAATCCCGTAGATAGAGCTATATCTAACTATTATCACGAGGTACGTTCAAATCCTGAAAGTATGTCTGTTGAAGAGGTGATTAGTTCTAAGCTGGAAAAACTAATTAAAGTTTCATCTAGTTTAGTTCAACAGCAGGATTATTGGAGTTATCAGGGGGATTATATAGCTTCTAGTTTATATTTAGATTGGCTGCAAAAATGGTTGACTGTTTTTCGCAGGGAACAATTGCTCATTTTGAAAAGTGAAGATTTTTATAATTGCCCGGCAAGTACAATGAAGCAAGTTTTCGATTTTCTAGATTTGCCAAATTATCAAATTCGAGATTATCCAAAATTAAATGCTGGTTCTTATGCATCTATTAGTGAGTCAATTCGACAAAAGTTAAGTGAGTATTTCCAACCTCATAATCAGCGTTTGGAAGAATATTTAGGTATGAAATTTAATTGGTAGAAGCAAGTGTTAGCTGTTAGTTTTGGGTAAAAAGAGTTTTTGATATAAAACTATTAACCATAAACTTTGAGTAGTAGTAAACAAGTGATGATTTTTGCACCTTATATTACCAGGAGATAATTTGAGCGATCGCCGAATTTTTACTTCTTTAACGGCATTGCTGATGCGTGGTTATGATTTGTATTTTTTTGGTAATTGCTAAACTATTGAATAACAAATAGTTGAGATTTTAAATTTTTATTTTCATACCTTGATTTAGCAACGCCTAAACATCTCATATATATTATTTTGTCAATCCCTAGAATTACTTAAGCATTTATACTTGCTGAAATTTTGTTGATTTTGAAGTTATCTAAGTACCTTAAAAATTAGTTAGTTAGGAATGCTATTAACGTAAAGAAGCCATTGTAGTGTTCCAGAGTGTAGTGTTTTATTAGGTTTAGTTAGAGCATTGGCACAATACCTGATGTATTCAGATGATACCAAATCGCTGAAATAACGCAAGTTCCTGAAATATTTTGTAATAATGGGGAGAAAATAGCGAAATTTTAATTTGGATAAATAATATAAAAATGTAATTTGATTAGTAAAAGCTATAGTAACTGATGAAAATCTAGTTTTGCTTTCAAAGTAAATTTGCGATCGCTTGTAGCAAAGTAGAATAAAAGGTAAGAATAACTTTCTAATTATTTTGTCATACTTTAAGTGGTTGGAGCGATCGCTATATCTTTTGATTTTTTCTCCGTTTAGTAAATCTAGAGAAGTTTATCAAAACAAAATTATGCTAATTCTGGAGTTTGATTTTGATTGAGATTTTATTGGTATGAAAGGATGTCTATAACTTAAAGACTTGCTGTGTTGGGTTTTTCTATTTCAGCAATTGGTAATAATAATGTGTCTTTTATTTCTTGTCGAACTTCTCGGCTAACATAGCAATCACTGTTGAGGCAATTTAAAAGTCTTACATTAGCATGATAATATTCTTCCAAGGCAAATATTTGCTCATCGTTAAACTGCCAATCGTGACAAATATTGCGATATTTAATAATTAATTTTCTTAATTTATTACTCCAGACTCTGCCATGAATTTTCCACACATCCTGAAAATTTGCCTCTAGTTAATTAGCATCCGTTGAGGCGATAATTTATGATAAACTTGGTGTCGCTGAATCCCACGTTTAGCATCCCATTTTTTCAGTAGTGCATCTAATCCTTTCTTATACAACTCAGAAAGATTTGCTGGAAAATTTCCAGACTCCTCAAATGCTAAACATAAAAGAGTTAGTAATAAAGGATTTGTCGCCAGTTCCAAAACTCGCTCATTTTATCGTACCTGTTCCAGAAAATATTCTGGTTTGACAGACTTATTTTTAAACCAATTATTGGCAAATGTCGATATTTGTTCATCATCAAAATCAGCAACTTCCACCTCAGTGAATTTTTCAAACGTATATTCTCTCGCTGCTATTCGGCAGGTAATAATAAAATGATTTGCTGGATATCGATCGGAAAAATCACGAATTTTCCTAATAACATCCTCCACATTTACCTCCCTCACCTCATCCAAACCATCAAATAAAATTATTGCCCTGCCTTCCCTAATAATTTCTTGTAAAGAACTTTCTTGTATCGGGAAACTTGGAAAAAATTCCTGATGAATATATTCCAAAATTCCCTGTTTATCCGCAACTTCAGCAAAATCTCTCAGAGTCAAAAATATAGGTAAATAGTCAGATAAAAAATTACCTTCTATACATTGAATAGCTATATATTTTAAAAAAGCAGTTTTACCTGCTCCGGGGTTACCCCAACTCATTAACTTTCGATATTTTTATACTGCCTCTATTGCTGGAAATATTTCCTCTGTAGTTTTTCCAAATACGCAACCTTCAAACTTTCCTAATTGACATTCTTGCAATAACTCATTAATCGATTTACGTCGGCGTGCCGTAATTTTTTCTAGGATATTTACATGAGTAGAAATATCATTTAACCCAATGGGTTGAGTCATATCAAAAATCCGCATTGTGCCACATCGGTCGCGGATAATATGCTCAATAATTTCTCGTACTCTTACCACTAAATTATTGATATTATTCGATTCTATCTCAGCAACTTCTTCTATAGTGAAACCAAATTCAGAGCAAATAGATTCAAAAATTTCACAATAAATTGGTTTTCTCTTCAGAAAGCTAAAAATAGTTTGACGGGAACATTCAACTCTGGTGGCTAAACCCTGTTGTTTCCATCTCAAACGTTTCAAAGCATTTTTAACTTTTTGAACGCTTTCCTCAGAGGCTCGAAGTGACCTACCCATAACTGAAAAAAATCAACTTTGACAACTTTGACAAATTTGACAAATTTGACAAACTTTAACATAACTCTGACTTTTACTTAGACCAAGTAAATTAAATTCTGGTTCATGCTATTAACAGTAGAGTTAAAAATTAGTTCCATGAATCAAATACCACAAAATTGCCAAAAGCTTTATTTTAATGGTCATCTAATCCGATTTATCCAAACAACCGAAACTCTCATGTTAATAGCTGTAGATCTATTAGCAGCCTTGGAACTTCACCCGGTAGCTTGCGAAAAAATTCCAGAAAACGCTAAAGGGTTGAATTATATTGATGAAGATGCAAATGGTCAACTTTTTCTTTAGAAACATCAAATTTTAACCATCAAACAAGAAGGGTTATTAAATGTACTTTGTCTAGCTAAAAAGAAAATGGCTTTGCAGTTCCAAAAATGGTATTACGAAGCAGCTTTACCTTTAATCTGGGAAAGAAAAACTATAGCAATCCTATAATTATTTATAACAAATCAAAAATATAGATAAAAATCCTGAAAGTCTTATCCTTGTTTCCTGTTCCCTATTCCCTGTTCCCTTTTTCTAGGATATTTTTTTCG
>JASJEE010000298.1 GCA_030064835.1 Microcoleaceae cyanobacterium MO_207.B10
CAAATGATTACAGGTAAAACAAAATTATTAGGAGTCATTGGTTATCCAGTTGAACATTCTCTGTCTCCGCTGATGCACAATGCTGCAATTCAAGCAATAAATAATCAACAAAATCAACAAAATTTAATTGATTATGTTTATCTACCTTTCCCTATTAAACCAGAAGATTTAAACACAGCTATTGCTGGATTTTCTGCTATTGGTGTTCAGGGTTTTAGTATTACTATTCCTCATAAACAAGCAATAATACCACTTTTATCAGAAGTGTCAGATATTGCTAAAGCTGTAGGAGCAGTTAATACTGTTTATCGCACAAATAAAGGATGGGCGGGGACAAATACAGATGTGGCAGGATTTCTGGCTCCACTACAAACCTATAATTGGAATTGGCATCAAAAAGTTGCGGTAATTTTGGGTAATGGTGGTGCTGCTCGTGCAGTTGTAGCAGGTTGCGCTCAGTTAGGTTTTGCAGAGATTCACGTTGTTGGTCGTTCGGAAGCTAAATTAACTACTTTTCAGCAAAGTTGGGTTAATTCTCCTCTACCAGTAAATATTACAATACATAAGTGGGATGATTTGTCAAGCTTAATTTCACAGGCAGATTTGTTAGTGAATACGACTCCTGTAGGAATGTACCCTAATATTCAGGAGTCTCCAGTAGACGAGGCGATGTTTGAGAAATTGTCTCCAGAAGCAATAGTCTATGATATAATTTATATTCCTAATCCGACTAAATTTCTTCAGCAAGCTCAGGTGAGGGGAGCGATCGCTATTGATGGTTTAGAAATGTTGGTTCAACAAGGGGCTGCTGCTTTAGAATTATGGTTACAACAATCTGTACCTGTAGATGTTATGCGTGATTCTTTGCGTCAACATTTAGGTTTGAATAATTAACTGATAAACTATATATTTAATATGGTGGTAATTTTGCGAAGTTTTTTGAGATAAGCTAAAGTTATTTGTATAGCTTCTTCTCAAGATAGATTTGAATTATATGCGATCGCGATTCTTGCCTACTATTATTATCTGTAGCTTAATTACAATAGTAACTTGGCTGTGGTCTAGCCCTGCTTGGGCATCAATTCCAGTTCAGCTAGAGGATCTAGATTATAAAAATTGCTCTGGTACTTTATCAAAGGGAGTAATTACCAGTGGTTCTAGTATGTCTGCTAACTGTTTTATTATTACTGGTAAAGCTAAAAATGTTTCTGGTAAAACTGTGTATGATGCTGATGTTTATGGGCGTATTTATGATGCCAATAACAATAATGTCATGCAAAATCGTACCAGACTTGGTGCTATTGACGAAGTTCCCCCAGGAACTACTGACTTTGAACTGAGAATTTCTGTACCTGCAAATTTACCTACTCCTTTGAAACTGAAGCAGTTTAAATCATCTGGCTTTTCTCATAAAGTGAGGTGGCAGATTATTGAAGAATTTGAGGGATTTTAATCTTTCAAAAGTGCAGATTAAGTTATAAGAATAAATACTTATTTCCTAATCTGCCCGCAAGTTTTTAAGTCAAAAAAACTGTTCTATAATCTATAACAATCTATAACAAATTTTATGGCCTATATCTCCAGATATTTCTGCTAAAGTTATGCAATGCCATTTAGTAATTGAGTCAAAAAACCAGCAGCAATCTGAAGCACAAAAATAGCAATGATAGGAGAAAAGTCTATACCTCCCAGAGGTGGAATTAAAGAGCGAAATAGATTCAGATAAGGATCTGTCAACTGACTTAAAATAGAAAATGGCGGGTCGTACCAGTTAACATTCGGGAACCAGCTTAATAAAATCCTAACGAACATCAAAACTAGATAGATGCTCACAAATGTCGATAAAGTATCGGCTAATAGCTGTATTGCATTCATAATTATTATTATTCTGAAACAACAAAAAAACTAAACTAATTTAGGTTTTAGCATAAAGTTTAGCACAATTTGGGCAGCTAGTTTTAGATTAAACTTTCAGTCCTGGTTATTTCTCAAATCTAATTTATCTGTAACAGGCAAAGGACAAAAGTCAAAAGGAATTTTTGAGGGCAATTTTATTGTTCTACTGTATCGTTAAACACCTCAGTTTTTTGCTATCTCTACTTATTTAGATTTTAGGAATCTTCAGAAAGCGATCGCTCAGTTTTTTCCAAATTTCCATTGACACCAGCTATTTGTTGGCGGACATCATCAATTGCTTGATTTAACTGGGCTATTTTTCCTTCCAAACTTTGGTGAGCTTCTTCTATACCTGCGACTTCTCTTGTTACTTTTTGTCCTTCAGTATTTTGCTCATCCAATAAATTTTCCTCTATATCGTTTTCCTCTGATAATTTTGATCCCAGTAAAATTCCTAACAATCCCCCTACCAAGCCGCCAACTGCTGCTCCTGCAATTAACCCACTTGTAAAACCATCCTTATTACTCATACTTTGCTAACAGCTAATTATTTAAAATAATAAATATCGATAAATAATTATAGCACATTAGTAATATTATTATGATCCCTAAGTAGGATCAAAAAATAGCATCCAAGTAAAATAACCAAAAAAGGTAATAATTGGCCATTTACTAAGTGCCAAAAATTCGATCACCCGCATCACCTAAACCTGGTACGATATAGCCGATATCATTAACAACCTCATCAATACAAGCTGTATATATAACTAAGTTAGGATAAGTTGCACTTAACTTTTGTAAAGCTGGAGGTGCAGCAACTACAGAAATAATTCTGACATCAGCAGCATCAACTCCACGCTGAGTTAATTCTGCCATTGCCTGCATAATTGTACCTCCAGTGGCCAACATAGGGTCATAAATTAGTACCCGCACATTCGGAGCAAACTGAGAAGGCAACTTATTCAAATAACAAGTTGCTTCGAGAGTTTCTTCATTCCGAACCATTCCTAGATGGTAAATGGAAGCTAAAGGTAAAACTGTTTGCCCCCCTTCTAATAAACCCAAGCCAGCCCTGAGAATAGGTATAACTACGATTGGAATTTGAGGATTGACAAAAGTAGCAGGACATTCTGCCAAAGGAGTTTGTACTTTTGTTTCTACTACAGGTAACCAATCTCGAATTGCCTCATAAGTTAGCCATCGGCCTAACTCTGTCATAGCGGAGCGAAACAAAGCTGAGGGTGTATTTACATCCCGAGCTACACCCAACCAATGCTTAACTAATGGATGTGGTGGGACATAAACGCGAAGTTGCAGAGCCATTCCTAAAAAAGTCCAAAAAATGCCAGTTTATTAATTTTAAATTACCACAGATATGTACAAAAACATCATAGTTATACCGCTACGCGCTAGGGAGTAGGGAGTAGGGAATAGGGACTAGCAGACTTTTAAAGGGTTCTAGGATTTAGAAATGTCCTAACCAATTAATGTAGTCCTATAAATAAAAAACACAGGGTTGATAGACGGGAACACCAGTTAAATAAAGAATATTGGCAAATTTTTGCTAAGAAAATTACGACCTAAAAAAATTGGTCGTGGTGGATAGTAATTTTAGTAGAGAGTGACCGGGAGTGACCGGGAGTGACCGGGAGTGTGGGAAAAAATATACATTCTCACAATTACTATGCAGGAGAATCAAAAAATCAAAATTGAAGTATCAGAATTTCTGCCCAGAAACTAAATATGAGAGGTGGGGTAGGCAAAAAAAAGTCGGTGGTAGTCCCTAATACCATGCGTGAAAAAAGAATGTGATGCTTGATCAAACTTCAACTATTAACTAATTAATAAAGGTTTTCCACTTTATCCCTTTGATAATCTGCTTTTTTCTTTGTTTTTCCGATTATTTCACCAGACTCAAAACCCCAAACCCAAAAGCCAAGATTGATAATATTTGTAGCAAACATTTATCAATTTGGTATAATACCTCTCCAGAAAAGAGGGAGTAGGACTGGGTAGGGAAGTAGGGAGAAATGATTGATGTTTTCTTGATGATAATTGATTTGATTTTTGATTATTGGAGATGTCTATAGTAATGATAGAGAGAATCTGGAGAGTGTGGGTATAAATTCAAAAAATATATATATTATATATCTTCACCATTACTGCTGTAGGACTAGTAAAAAGTCAAGTGTAAGTCTTTCTCCTATCAAACAATTTTAAGCGCTACACTTATATTCCAGAAGAGTCTAAAAGGTTTGAACCATGGCCGTTTCTATTCCATCCCAGTCATCGACTGGCAACTTTTCCACAATACCTGAATATGATGCGATCATTATTGGTTCTGGTATTGGTGGCTTAGTCACAGCAACTCAGCTTGCAGCAAAAGGAGCCAAAGTTATAGTTTTAGAAAGCTATATTATTCCCGGTGGTAGTTCGGGTTATTTTGAAAGGGAAGGATACACTTTTGATGTTGGTGCATCAATGATATTTGGTTTTGGCAAACAAGGCACAACGAATTTATTAACCCGTGCTTTAGATGCTGTAAATGTCAGTCTAGAAACTATTCCTGACCCTGTACAAATACACTATCATTTACCAGATAATTTAGATATAAAAGTATACCAGGATTATGAAAAATTTATAACAGAATTAACTCAATATTTTCCCCATGAAAGTAGAGGTATTCGTCAGTTTTATGATGAATGTTGGGAAGTATTTAATTACTTAAACTCTATGGAATTATTATCCTTAGAAGAACCAAAATATTTGATGCGGATGTTTTTTCAGCATCCTGGTGCTTGTTTAGGTTTAGCGAAGTATTTACCTCAAAATGTCGGGGAAGTAGCACGCCGATATATTAATGACCAACAGTTATTAAAGTTTATTGATATGGAATGCTACTGTTGGTCGGTAGTTCCAGCAGATTTAACACCTATGATTAATGGCGGGATGGTATTTTCTGACAGACATTATGGTGGTATAAATTATCCCAAAGGTGGTGTTGGTAAAATATCTCAAAAACTTGTAGAAGGTTTGGAGAAAACTGGGGGAGAAATTCAATACAAATCTAAAGTTAAACAAATTATAATTGAAAATGGCAAAGCAGTGGGAGTAGAGTTAACTAATGGTACAGTTTATCGAGGTAAACGGATTATTTCTAATGCGACAAGATGGGATACTTTTGGGAAATTATTTTCCTCAGAAAATAGACCACAAACAGAAATAAAATGGCAAAAACGTTATCAAAAATCACCAAGTTTTTTAAGTTTACACTTGGGAGTAAATGCTGAAGTATTTTCTGAGAGTACGGAATGTCATCATATTTTGTTAGAAGATTGGGATAAAATGGAGGACCTAGAAGGTACAATTTTTGTCTCTATTCCTACTCTCCTAGACCCAGATTTGTCACCAGAAGGTTATCATATAGTTCATGCTTTTACACCTAGTAAAATAGAAGATTGGCAAGGATTATCAGCACAAGAATATTTAGATAAAAAAGATGAAGCAGCAGGGCGAATTGTTGAGAGGTTAGAAAATATTTTTCCTGGTTTAGATGGAGGTCTTGATTATATGGAAGTGGGAACTGCACGATCGCATCAAAGATTTTTAAATCGTGAAGATGGGACTTATGGCCCAATTCCCCGGCGTAAGTTACGCGGTTTATTAGGAATGCCTTTTAATCGCACTGCAATACCTGGTTTATATTGTGTGGGAGATAGTACATTTCCCGGTCAAGGTTTAAATGCTGTGGCATTTTCTGGTTTTGCTTGTGCTCATAGAATTGCTGTTGATTTAGGTTTAAAATGAAGTCATTAAAATAGATGATTTCACATTATTAGGTAGTACAAATAAATCCCCTATTTCTAACAGATTAGGGGATAATTATACAAATCATATTAATTTTGAAAATCGTTAAAATCTGCGGATTTAATTATTAAATTATGTTGGGGTAAATATTTATATTATTTGTGATGATTTATCCACACTAAACTAATATTAACAGGACTTACGAAAACCCCCTATATCTAGTAGGGTTGAATAGCTATTTGCCTCTACAGATGATGTATAATTAAATATTTTTCGTAAGTCTTGATTAAATTATTTGTGAAAAAAAAACTGTAGGGGTAAAGTTAATCCTTGCCAAATAAACTGCAACCTGTATTTATGTTTAATAGTCTCAACTTAAATGCAAGCAAAATCATGCTACTGCTAGGATTAATAATATTAGGATTAATTTCTACATTAGCGATCGCTAACTCAATTAAAACTATCAATAGAGTCAAAACTAAATCTATTGAATCTCAATTTATTACCAACAAACACCCTGAAAAAATACTCAACAATCAATGGATAATTAGCCCCATTCAAGCTCAGGAATTAGTAGCACAAGGAGCAACAATTTTAGATGCTCGCTCTTGTCAAATCTTCAATTATCAAACTTTATCAAATACAACTTGTATAAGCTGGCAAGAATTTTCTCAGTCTCAGTTACCATTTAAGGGAAATTTACTCACAGATGACAAAATTTTAACAGAAAAATTACAAGCAATTGGCATTTTTAATAATCAATCTGTAGTAGTATTTAGTGACACTATAAATGGTTGGGGAGAAGATGGCAGAATAGTATGGATGTTACGCAGTTTAGGTCATCAAAAAGCTTTCTTGGTTGATGGTGGTTTTGCAGCTTTAATTAAAGCTGGTTTTCCCAGAGTTAACTTTGCTAAAAATAGTTATAAATCCAGAGGAGATTTTGTGGTTAAGCGGAACGAAAATTGGCAAATCACTAAAAAGGAGTTAAAAGAAAATTTAGACAATGATAATTTAGTAATTATTGATAGTAGGGAGCCACGAGAATATGCAGGAAAAACACCCTATGGAGAACAACGTGGTGGTCATATTCCTGGAGCAATTCATATCTATTTTAAGGATTGGTTAGATGATAATGGAATGTTATTATCGCGGGATAAAATTTTAGAAATGTTGGCAAAAAAAGGAATTACTAGAGATAAAAATGTTGTGACTTATTGTACAGGTGGGGTACGCTCTGCTTGGTCAAATTCTGTATTAGCAGATTTAGGATTTGAGGTGAAAAATTATTCTGGTTCAATGTGGGAATGGTCGGCTAGTGATGCAGATATTTATCCTTTGGATCAATTAAACTATTGGCTTGGAAAATGATAGAACTATACTACTTTAGTATATTATTTAATTTTACCATATAGTTGTCAATATGTCAAATACTGGTTAGAGCAACTAAGGAAAATTAGTTAGCCATCGTTAAACAAATGTTAGGCGATCGCCAACTTAAAGAACGATATAATCAGTATTTAAGGCTTTAAAATTTCATTTGGCAATAACTATCCTTTGGATTTTTCTTCATCGATCTTATCACGAAAAGTCTGAAACTATTGAAACTTTGTTGGCTAGTTCAGCTTTTTTTTGTTGTTTTTTGTCAGAGATTGATGACAAAGTTGAGAATTTTAAAATTATAAGCTGAAATTGATAATTAAAACTTTTAGGATGTAGATAACTGGGAAACATTAAACACAACAGACTATAGCAATCCTATTTGAGTCGTGCACAAAATTCAAAAGCTTTTAGGGAACACTTAACGCCCAACACTTAACTGGTAGGAGTTTCAGTTTTTTTATTTACTTTTTGATTACCCGCAACATAAGCGCCAATTGCTATAAAATAATATTGCTATAGCTGAATGCTTACTCAAAAAGTATTTTCTGGAAATAAAAAACTGTAATAAGCAGTTTTTTACTCCAATCTTGCTATATAAAAGACTATTAGCGTATCTAGACTAAAATGGTGGTTTATTAATGGATAATGGATAATTACCTCTCCATTTTAGGGAGAGGATTGATTAAAAGGAAAAAATTTATTTTTTTTCCCTTAAAAGGGGAGGCGAATAAAGTTGAATAATTAATAATTAATAATTATTAATTATTAATTATT
>JASJEE010000299.1 GCA_030064835.1 Microcoleaceae cyanobacterium MO_207.B10
TATTGCCAGCTTTAGACAACGCATCTTTAGCTATCCGTAAAGCCAGTAAATTCATTGCCAAAATATAGAATGAAATGACCCTGAGTTAATTATGCAGTTGGATAAGAAGCATTTTTGGAGATTTAAGAGATTTTTTTAGTCAATTCAATTATATAAAATTTAATCTGATTCATCAGATATATAATGAATTCCTACATCCTGACTTCTGAACTCCTAACAAGAAAGCCACGCTCTGCAATGTTTTATTCAATTAGTATTGAAATGATGAACCTTGAGACCTTGAACTATTGGTCAGAGAAAGAGGCATAAAACTAGCGATCGCAATTGAAAATGTATAGACCTATTTGATGCTTTAATTTTAGATTAAAACCTTAAGCATTCAGGTGAGGAAATGACTATAAGCTGAAACTATTTTGTATTTTCTGTCTTACCTTTTACTTGTTTTTTTTTGTGTAGTGCTATAAAATCAACCTTAATATTTGTTATCAACAAAAATCTCTACTCAACTAAAAATGTCTAGATTTATTCAAACTAATTAATTATATGGTTGCACAATCTAAATTTCAACAAGATACTCGCTCCCGCAAGGATATAGAAAAAAGATTTGATGATATTTTTATTACCCTGACCAAAGGTTTTGGTTGGGGTATAGCAGCAGTATTAATCTTGATGGCTTTGACAGTAGCTTGGCAAGCAATACCAGCTTTAAATGAATTTGGTTTGACCTTTCTATTAAAAAGTGCTTGGAACCCAGTTGCTAATGATGGACTTGGCAATTATGGAGCTTGGCCAATGATTGTTGGAACTCTTATAAGTTCAGCAATGGCTTTAGTAATTGCAGTTCCTCTTGGTCTAGGTACAGCTATATTTTTAAGTGAGAATTTTTTGCCCCCAAAAATTAGTACCATACTAACTTTTATGGTGGAATTACTAGCAGCTATTCCGAGTGTAGTTTACGGTTTATGGGGGATTTATGTTTTGATTCCTTTTCTCGAACCAATAGAAAAATTTATTGGTAATTATTTCGGATGGTTTCCTATTTTTGGTTTGCCTGAAGGTGTGCGTGCTGGAGGACCAGGAATGTTTCCTGCAGGGATTATTTTATCAGTAATGATTTTACCAATTATTACTGCAATTGCTCGTGATTCTCTTGCTAGTCTTCCTCCCGATCTAAGACAAGCTTCTTTAGGTTTAGGAGCAACCCGTTGGGGTACTATTATTAGGGTATTAATTCCTGCAGCTTTTTCTGGAATTGTCGGCGGAATCATGTTAGGTTTGGGTCGAGCAATGGGAGAAACTATGGCTGTAACAATGTTAATTGGTAATGCTAATTCGATTCAACTTACCCTTTTTGCTCCTGCTAATACTATTGCTTCTTTGATGGCAAACCAATTTGCTGAAGCTTCTGGTTTACAACTTTCTGCACTGATGTATGCAGGTGTGGTTTTGTTTGTTTTAACTCTACTTGTAAATATATTGGCT
This sequence comes from Microcoleaceae cyanobacterium MO_207.B10, assembly GCA_030064835.1. Lineage (GTDB taxonomy): Bacteria > Cyanobacteriota > Cyanobacteriia > Cyanobacteriales > Microcoleaceae > JASJEE01. Next base: position 1,483 of record JASJEE010000299.1, read on the forward strand.
GATTGGATTGTTAATCAAGTTAAAGCCAGATACGAATGAGTATTAATTGCTTAGTTCTCTATATTATTTGTTCTGTAGTTACTATTGAGATTTTAACTGAGTATGACAGATATTAATTATAATCCACAATCCGCATCTATTATTAATTTGAAAAGAAACCCGAAAAGACCAAGGGAAATATTTAATAAAGTAATGACGGTATTATCGGGTAGTTGTATTGTTATTACTCTGATTCCTTTATTCGCTGTATTAATTTATGTTTTTCTCAAAGGAGTATCTCGTCTTAACTTAGATTTATTTACTAAGTTACCACCTGCCGCAGGTCAAACTCAAGGAGGTATAGCAAATGCTATTTTAGGCACAATATTGGTAGTAGCAATTGCCAGCTTAATTGCTGTGCCTTTTGGTATATTAGCAGCTATTTATTTATCAGAATTTAGCAACCCTAATGATGCTAAAAATATTCGTTTCGCTACTAATGTTTTAAGTGGTGTACCTTCAATTATTGCTGGTGTATTTGCTTATAGTTTACTGGTTTTAAATATGGGTTTCTCAGCATTTGCGGGGGGAGTAGCTTTATCAGTTTTGATGTTACCGACTATTGTCAGAACTACTGATGAAGCTCTACAAATAGTACCAAAAGATATTAGGTGGGCTTCAGTAGGAGTAGGCGCTTCTAATTATCAAACTGTTTTACAAATAGTTCTACCTGCAGCTTTACCAGGGATTATTACTGGAATTACTCTGGCTATTGCTCGTGCTGCTGGAGAAACTGCCCCACTATTGTTTACTGTGGTTTATTCTAGTAATTGGCCTCGCGGTCCTTTCGCTCCTACAGTACCATCTTTGGCTTATCTAGTATATGAATTTGCTCGTAGTTTTGACGAAGTTTTACAAGAGTATGCTTGGGCAGGATCTTTAGTTCTTGTCTTCTTAGTTTTAATTACTAGTATTCTCTCTCGTTGGGCAACTCGTCAGCAACAGTTTTGATTTAAGCGTTCAGCTATCAGCAATTACCAGATATTGATGAGAGGAGAGGTTCAATAATTAATGATTAATAATTAATAATTAATAATTAATAATTACCTCTTCTGTAATATAAGGATTGGCTAAAAGGAATTTTTTGCTTTTTTTTCCATGAATTCAGAGGCTTTATAGATTAATTTTTTGGTAAAAGCAATTGAGAATTTGATGGAGAATTAAAAGTTAGTGCAAAAGTAAGCTTCTTTAAGCTGGGAAGGAATTATTCATTAATTTGTTGAGAACTGACTATTAAGAGCTGAATGCTCACATTGTTGATGATTGACTAATATTTAAGTGGTAAAGATTCAGGTTTTCCTTGGTCATGCTGCGAAAAAGCTTTGAAAAAAAACAAGCACCAAGCAATGAGTTAATAACTTATAGTTGATAGCTAAATGCTGAATGCTTAAAGCTATAAATAAAATAATTTTTAGACTAAATTTAGGAGGTCATATTTTATGCCGGAGTCTCAAGTAAATCTTTCTAAACAAAATTCTGCTCCTGCTCTTTCAACAGAAAAAGTTAGCATTTTTTACGGAGATTTTAAAGCTGTAAAAGATGTTTCGATGGAAATTCCCAAGAATAAAGTAACTGCTTTTATCGGACCTTCAGGTTGTGGTAAAAGTACATTATTACGATGTTTTAATCGTCTGAATGATTTGATTAGTATTTTCCATTTAGAAGGTCGTATTCTTTATCATAATCAAAATATTTATGATCGAGATATTGACCCTGTAGAAATACGCCGACGTATTGGAATGGTATTTCAAAAGCCTAATCCTTTTCCTAAGTCAATTTACGATAATATTGCTTATGGGGTAAGAATTAATGGTCTGGCAAAATCTAAGGAAGAAATGGATGAGATAGTTGAGCGATCGCTACGACAAGCTGTTCTTTGGGATGAGGTTAAGGATAAATTACAGCAAAGTGGTTTTGCTCTTTCTGGAGGTCAACAACAACGTTTGTGTATTGCTCGTGCAATTGCTGTTAGTCCAGATGTGGTTTTAATGGATGAACCTTGTGCTTCTCTTGACCCTATTTCTACTATTAAAGTAGAAGAGTTAATTAATGAGCTGAAGGAAAATTATACTATTATTATTGTGACTCATAATATGCAGCAGGCGACTAGGGTTGCTGATGTAACTGCCTTTTTTAATGCTAAAGCTCAAGAAGGTGGTAAACGCTTTGGTTATTTAGTGGAATTTGACGAAACCCATAATATTTTCCAAAACCCAAAAGAAGAAGCTACTCAACAATATGTCAGTGGTCGTTTCGGATAAAGATTGAGTTTTTATTAACGATTTTATCTGGGCTTGATTAATATCAAGTCCTGTTTTATTCTCATTACCTAAATTTATAAATATTTACCAAAAAATTGTAAATAGAGAAACTCAGACGTTATAGATGTTTAAATAGAGTTTTCCTAAAATCAAAAATAAATCAGATATTATTCATTATTTTCATCTGGGTTCTCCCATAACTTATTTAGTTGTTGACTCAGAAGGAAAATTGTCAAAATTTAAACTTGGCTTTGATGTTACTCAAGGTCATACTCCTCAGCTATTGGTACAAAAAAATTGTTGGAAAATAGCAATACTAGAAGAAGGTGAATTTGGTTTACTAGGAGAAACTGTTGCTCCGGGTTTTGAGTACCAAGATATGGAAATCGCTAAACCTAATTCATTTAAAGCTAGTTTTCCAAATTTGTGGGATGAACTATCACCTTATGTGAAACAGTAAATTTTCATTTATAGTTACATCTCGCCTAATTTAAAGATAAAATTATTTTGCCCATTGCCTATTCCAAAAAGTGGCAATATTTTAGACACAAATAAAATTGGAATTGCTATGTAGTTTTTCTCAAGTTATTAGAGACAATTGTTTTACTTATTTTTCCATTCCCTTACTCTCCTAATCCCTAAAATAAATTTTCTACCTGACCTAATATTGGGAATTCCTATAGTTATACACAAAGTTTATTAAAAATTCGGATCGGCTAAATTTACTTCATTTTTCTCCATTGGCACTAAACCAAGTTTTTCCCGGCAACGTTCCACATATAAGCTAGCAATATTATCCATAGAGTTTCGTTTTAAAACTTGTTGAAAATATTCTAAAGCTGCTGCAAATTTATCTACTTGCCAACCTTTAATACCTTTATTAAATATTGATAAGGTTACAATTTTTTGTGCCTCAATTATCCTATTTTTAGTACCAAGTAATTCATAAATATTCACAGGGATCTGCTTTCCACGAAGTGTCACTTTATCTATCCACCGATAATAAATTTGCTCAGAAGATAGATTATTATTTTGTAACTGAGTATCCGAATATTCTTCTTGATTAATACTCCTAAATTGATTTTCTCCAGATTCTTGTTTTTGACAGTTACTTCTACATTTTTCTATCTCAGAAATGACTGACTCACTAGCAATAATTGAACAGCCATAAGTCTTAGTTAAAGATTCTAAACGAGATGCCGTATTTACTACATCTCCAATCACCGTAGAATCCATTCGTTTCTCAGAACCCAAAGTACCAATTACCCCGATACCTGTATGAATACCAATACCAATTTTTACAGGTTCTCTAAGATTATAAGTATGAATATTAGCATTAAATTTTTGCAAACTTTCTAGCATCATTACTGCTGCTTTAATAGCATTTAAACTATGGCATTCATTTTTATCAAATACAGCCATAATAGCATCACCTAAAAATTTATCAATAAACCCTTTATTTTCAGAAATACAACCACTCATCTCCTTAAAAAAAGAATTTAACCATTTAAAAGTATCTCTAGCATTTTGTGATTCAGCTATAGCCGTAAAACCTCGAATATCACAAAACAAAACAGTTAATTCTTCTTCTACCGCATCACCAAGCTGAATAGAATCTACTCCTTTAGCAGCAATTCTTTCTAAAAATTGCTCTGGTACAAACAATCGAAATTTTTCCGAAAGATTCTTATTGATTTTTAATGCTGCAAGCAATTGTAAATTACTTTGTTCATTACTTTGTTGTCTAGTTTCAGACTCAGTAGCTTGAGAACGAATCTGATTTAGCTGTAAAATATTAGCGACTTTAGCTAAAAGTAAACGACTATTAAATGGTTTAGTTATATAATCATCCCCCATCAATTCTAAACCTTTCAATTTAGATTCTTCATCATCTAAAGCTGTCAAAAAAATTATAGGTGTAGTCTGAAATTTAGAGCTTTGACGGAGGCGATCACAAACTTCAAAACCACTCATTTGTGGCATCATTACATCTAGTAAAATCAAATCAGGTTGAGATTTAGCTATCAGTTTTATTGCTTCTGCACCAGAGTTTGCAGATAAAATGTTGTAGCCTTCTGAGATTAATAATTCTTCTAAAAGGAAGACATTATTTGGCTCATCATCAACGACTAAAATACATGGCTGCTTATGTGACATATCGTTAATTCCGTTTATTGATATAGAGGTTTTCCAATATTTTTGTATTGATAGAAATTTGATGATATTTTAATAGTAGAATTAGGTAATTATGATTTAATTAATCAATGCTGAACTGGGAATTTTACCAAATATTGGTTATGTAAATAAGAAATAAACCTTTAGATGACTCTAATGAGGATAAATGCTCTCACAGAAGTGTGAACTGAGTACAAAATGTTCTGTGTAATTTATGTGTTCACTTCTTCTAGTTTAGCCTTTTATTTCATACTACTGGACCGACACAGCTAAAACTATGCAGCTTTTTTTGTATAACTGAAACCCCATCCCCCCATCTCCCCATCTCCCCATTTTCTAATGCACCATTTAAGGTGTGTCAGTCCACTACATACAAGCATTGGCTAAATCCACCAAATCCCAAAAAATTGGTAGGAAATTTTGTTGATTACCATTATTTTTTTCACAAATTCACTATTATGTGATGAGTTTTTCAAAAAAAGGAATAAGTAATAATATTTTCATAAAATATTCCTACTGGACTGTTTCATCTTAAATGTTGCAATAGATGTAGGTTGGGTTGTTTGCGCGATTCATTGCGCAGCATGGGACGAAACCCAACAACAATCTTTCTCCCCTACTCCCCTACTCCCCTACTCCCCTACTCCCTAATGCACAGTTTTAGCTGAAACAGTCCACTAATGTATTGTTTCATCTTAAATGGTGCGTTAGATAGGGAGTGTGGGGAGGGTGGGAAGTGTGGGGAGGGTGGGGAGAAAAAGACACTCCCGAACAAAAATCTATTGCACAGTTTTAGCTAAAACAGTCCACTACTGGATTGTTTCATCTAAAAATGTGCATTAGAAAATGGGGGGGTGGGGGAATGTAATAACCGGGTGATGAGGTGATTATCAAAAAGCCTAATGTACCATTTTAGGTGAAACGGTCCACTACTAGACCGACACAGCTAATTTTGTCCAATAGATTTTTATTTCTAGGTATAGCATCTTCCTCCTCTTCCCACACCTCCCCCTCCTCCCACACTTCCTTTTAACGCACCATTTCAGATGTGTCAGTCCAGTAGTGGAGCGACACAGCTAAAACTGTGCAGCTTTTTTTGTATAACTGACACCACATCCCCCCGTCTCCCCATCTCCCCATTTTCTAATGCACCATTTAAGGTGTGTCAGTCCACTACAGTGCTTGATATGGAGTTGTTAGTGGTTAGGGGTTAGGTGGTAATAATTTCTAATGTTTATTTGTTCTGATAGTAAAAAATATCTGTTTTTGACTAAAAAAAACGAGGTTGCACATTATGGAATGATACTGCAAAAAATTGGCTTGGACTTTGACTGAAAAAAAACCATTAACTAATCATTTTAGTAATTCCCAAATCTCAAATTCAACCATCCAAAATCCAGAATCATTCGTCACTGTGCAACGCAAAAAAACAGTCTAATCACTACAATAAATTGTTTTTAATTCAGGAATAATTTAATTTTTACAGGCGAAACCAAAACCAAATTTACTAACAGTTAGTTTATTACTTTAAGGAGCGGAATATTTACACTTCTTCTATTAATACCTACCACCTAAAACCTACCAAACTACAACTAAACAATGTAGCAATATTTTATGAAAATGGTATTAGGTAAATATATTCCTAGATTTTTCAGTGAGAAATAGTTGTCTTAATTTCTTTCTCCTTAGTGCCTGTTCCCTGTTCCCTATCTCATTTTTATATTTATTAATACATTCAATCTCTTAGTTATACCAATTTGATAAATGTTTGCTAAAAATAATCAGGGTTGTTTCTAGTAGTCAGTAGAAGTGACTTTAATCTCATTCTTGAGCCATAAACAGTTCTCTTCTCTACCATGGCTATCTAAATTAAAACATTTTAGTTGGCTCAACTATTC
>JASJEE010000300.1 GCA_030064835.1 Microcoleaceae cyanobacterium MO_207.B10
TCAATAGACATCTCCAGAAAAGAGGGAATAGGGAGTAGGGAGTAGGGGGAAATCATTTATGATTTATATGGGATAATTGATTTTATTGTTGATTCTCGGAGATGTCTAATATCATGTCCGGTTGAATAGTTATAAATAAGAAGGGATGAGTCAGGAATCACGAGTCAGGAGTCAGGAGGGAAGAGGGAAAAAGAAAGTATAAAAAAACTTTCTCTTTTTTATCACTAATTATCCGGAGATGTCTAATAGAAAAACGATAGTTACCAAAAGCTTAACGCAATCACAATCGCTATCTTTCATTGAAAATTAAACTTATCAATAACTTATAAATAATCAAATTTGGAGGATAGTTATGGGAGAATTCAACAGGTTTCAAGTTTTATATAGCAATCCTAAATAGGTTGCGGGTAATCAAAAAGTAAATAAAAAAACTGAAACTCTTACTTGTTCCCAGTTAAGCGTTCCCCCTTCCCTAAAAAGCAGTAGGATTTTTACCACTAATAAAATAGGATTGCTATAGTATAATGTATATAAATCAAACAAACTTATCAATATAAAAATGTAAGTATTGAGCTATTAGCGGTCAGCAGTCAGCAAGGCGTACTTTTTCATAAATGAAGCAAACGCTCTTTTAACTTATACTATATTTTCAACCAGAGAATTGAAATACAAAAACAACGAGTTGAAGTTGTCAACCCATACAAATTATGACAGTAAATATAGATGTGTTGCCAAAGCTGTTAACTGATAGCTGACGGCTTAATCCTTAAATAAAAATAAAACTTAGAAAGTAAAAAGGTAAGCATTCAGCTATCAGCTATTTTTTTTAGTCTTAGATAAAAGCTTGATTAATTAAGGTAAACTGAATCTTGTGATTAAAGCTGACTTTAAAGGATATATTTATTTCAAGCTCTTCCTTGAAGTTTGGATATTATTGCTGTTTCGCAACATTCCACAGGAAGAGCTGACAGCTAATAGCTGAATGCTTAGGTAAAAAGTAATATTAAAGGATAAACTTTATATGTCTGAATATCTTCAATTGCCGACAGAAATAGTAATAGATATTAGTACAATACTGCGGATACTTGCCATCTTAATAATAGGAATAGTGGGCTTTTTCGGAATTAGTAAATTGCCTCAATTAATAGGAAAAATAATTTCTACAGAAATCTTGGAAATATATAAAATTGTCATATCTCCAAATAAATCACTCATTGGGGTAGTAATTGCCTTAGCCATTTCTGAGATAACTCTTCTAGCTGTAACACCATATTCTGAACTATATATTATTGAAATAACTCTCAGTATCATTTTAACTATTACAACTACTTGGTTGGGTTATCAAATTGTCAAACAATTTTTTGATGTTTATTTAATAGAAGCAGCATTTAGAAGCGATCGGAAAGCTAATAGCGACTTATTTATAGTCGGTAAATTTCTGGCAAATTTTCTTATTATTATTCTAGCTATTATCATTTTTGCTCAAACTCACCAAGTCAATGTATTTGGTTTAATTGCTAGCTTGGGAATAGGAGGTGTAGCAGTTGCTTTTGCTTCCCAAAATACTTTAAGTCAATTACTTGGTGGAATTGTTCTTTATATAGATAGACCTTTTGTAATTGATGACTATATTGGTCTTCCCGATGGTACTTTTGGCAGAGTAGAATCTATTGGTTTACGCTCAACTAAAATTCGTTCTTCTGGTAAAGGTACATTAATAATTGTTCCTAATAATTCTCTGACACAAGTAAATATTGAAAACTTTAGTGCAGCAAAGAAAGTTATGTCTATTTTATACTTAACTTTTTATCGTTATGTAGATATTGAAGAACAAGCATTAATCCGTCAAGTAATCTTAACAAGTACCAGCGATATATTTGGTGTTGACCCTCGTAATACTGATATTGCGTTTAAAAATTTGTCTAGTTCCAAATCAGAAAATATTACTCAAGCCCAAATTACATTTTTTATCTTAGGTTCTGGTAAAGTATCTATGGATTTACGTCGTCAAATGTTGGATAATGCTAGTCAAAGAATTACTTTGAAACTGAAGGAATATGGTATTGCTTTTGATATAGAGCAACCTAGTATTTATGTCGATGCACCAATTACGGTCTAATACCAAACCCAAACGTAAAAACAGAATCCTATAGTTGTGGCGAAACTTCAATATCTATGAAAAATACCAAAGTATAAATTAGTTTTCACAAAGCAGCATTAATGGATGATAAATAGTATCAGTTAATATGTTTTTCTCAGATATGATTAACCAAGTAAATCAGATATTTATTTCTTTGGATGCTAGTAGCATTCCTAATTATTTAATTTTTGTTGTCTTTGCTTTGGGAGCAATATTAATAGGAAAATACACATCAGCAATGTTGAGTATAGTTATTAAAAATTTTATTCCTGGTGCAGGGCAAAAAATTATCAATAATTTTCTCGATCCTCTGAAAGAACCTTTTCAACTTGCAGGAACTTGTCTATTAATTTCTCTATCCTCAGCTTGGTTAATAGATTATCAACAATTCTACAAATTCTTTCATCCCCTAATAGTTTTTTCTGTAGTTGCTAGTCTTGGATGGTTAGCTTCTCGGATATTTCGTCAACTTATTAGAATATATGGGATTAAAATTATTTCTAAATCAGGTTTAGAAAATGAGTTATTGTTAGTATTTGAAACTATAGCAAATATAGTAATTGGATTTGTGACATTAGTCAGCTATGCTCAAAGTCAGAAGTTTCCCCTAACAGGTTTGTTAGCTGGTGTATCTATTGGTGGAATAGCTATTAGTTTTTCAGCTTCTAAAACCTTGGAGCAATTATTTGGTACGATAGTTTTATTTTTAGATCGTCCTTTTATTCCTGGAGATTATATTCGTTTTTCATCAGGAGCAGGTGAAATTTACGGCAGAGTAGAATCTATTGGTTTGCGTTCTACTAAACTTAGGGTGGCAGCTACAGGTACATTATATATTGTGCCTAACAACAAACTAGCTGATACTGCAATAGAGAATATTACCCGTGGTAAAAAGGTGATGGTTTTATTATATTTAGACTTTACTAAAAAACTTACAGAACAAGAAGAAGCTGTTGTTCAACAAGTAGCTATAAATAGTAAAGATTCCTTATTTGGCATGGAACCAGGTAGTATTAAAATAACTATATTTGACCATGATGTTACAAATAAAAGTCGTGCCAGAATGACATTTTTTATTCTTGGTTCTAGTGAAAATTCTATTCAACTAAGGAAGCAACTATTGGAAGTGGCAAATCAGAATTTTTCTAAGGAACTGAAAAAATTTGGCATAGAGTTTAATATGCAAGAACCAAATATTTATGTTGATTCCCCAGTGACTATTTAGGGTTTGCTGAAAAAGTCTTTTTAAGTTCAAAATACAGGTTGATTTTTTTTGATAAATGGTAGAATAATTTGGTACATTTTTATAGAATTTGCATTTTTGACAAATCATTTCATACTGCTATAACTGCTATAACTCCTATAAATGATATCTGACTGCTGAATTCTTATGTATTTTCTTGATTCTTATTTTTTTAGGTTTTATACTAATGCAAATTTTCCCTGAAAAAACGAGTGACAAAAATTGAATTATTCAAGCAAGCAAGCAAGTCACTTCACTATATTTTCAGAGAGTGAAGTTGTGATTCTGTTATCAAGAGTCAGGATAACTATGAACAATAAACAAAGTATGAAAAGAAAAAAAGTTCTAAAAATAAACTCAAGTTATGGCTTTTTCAGCTATATCTGAAACTGCAAAGAATATGGATTTTTTTAGAGAAAGAAAACTTTATTCGTTTAGTTACTCTGATTGTCGCTATTGTTAGCTTAAGTACAGTCGGAATTTATCTAGCAGAACCTAATATTTCTTTAACCGATAGTCTATGGTGGACAATTGTCACTCTAACCACAGTCGGTTATGGTGATATTACTCCAGTTACAACAATAGGTCGCCTAATTGCAATAATTGATATGATTATTGGGATTGCGATTCTTGGTGTTTTTAGTGCTACTTTAGCTAGTATTTTAATCGATAAAAAAATTAAGGATGATTTAGGTATGAACTCTTATCAATTTGAGAAGCATATTATTATTTGTGAATAGAATTACCGCGCCGAAACAATTATTAAAGAATTACGAATTGACCCAAAAATTTGGGAAAAACCTATTGTTTTAATTGCCGATATTGAACACAAACCTCTAGAAGATCGACATTTATTTTTTGTGAGAGGCCAAGTTTCAGATGATACTTTAAATCGAGCTAACTTAAAAGAAGCAAATACTGTTATTATTTTAGGAGATGATAACTTAGATTACAAAAATAGAGATGCAAAAGTAATTTTAGCAACTCTAACAGTTGAAAGTATTAATAGAAATTCTTATACGATTGTTGAGTTAGCCGATAAATCCTATGTTCCTACTTGTAGACGAGCTAATGCAGATGAAATTATTGTCACAAGTCAATTAAGTAGTCGGTTAATTTCTAAAGCAGCTCTCAATCATGGTATTAGTGAAGCTGTTTCTGATATCTTAAGTTATGAATATGGCAGTCAACTTTATAAATTTCCACTACCTAAATCAGAGGTAGGATTGAGTTTTATTGATGTTTTTGTGCGGATGAAACAAACATATCAAACTATTATAATTGCAATTCAAAGAGGAGAAGAAGGAAATGTAATTTCTAATCCTCCGTCTGAATATAAGTTCAATGAAAATGATTATTTGATTGTGATTGCGGCTAGTGAAAAAGCAGGCGGATTAAATAAAGCATTATCGAATATTTAGGCAACTTTTGAGAAGGTATCTTTCATTAATGGATAATTGATAATTGATAATTGATAATTACCTCTTCTGATAAAAAAGAGGATTGCCTAAAAGGATTTTTTTTCTTCTCTTGGTCGATTGGATATGAGATTAGCGGGGCTAGGAAAATATTATTTGATTTTGTGAGATTATTTCCGCCTCACCCACACTACTGGACCGACACACCTAAAATGGTGCATTAGGGAGTAGGGGAGTAGAGGAGAAAGATTGTTTTTGGGTTGAGGAACGAAACCCAACCTACATCTAACGCACCATTTAAGATGAAACAATCTACTACATCAAGGCTTAATATTGATACTTTCTCAAGTATTGGGATTCAGAGGATATTAAACAAACCCAAAGATGTTGCCAATAAACCATCCATAGAACAGAAAAAATATCAATCCTTCCCAACGAGTTACCTGTTTATCTTGAGTAACAAAAAAGAATAAAATAGTTCCTGCTAATAAAACTAATAACCCACTGCTAATAACATCTTCAGGAATTACCAAGTTACCTGTCAATCTTGGTATTCCCATCACCATTAAAGAGTTAAAAATATTGGAACCTAAAACATTTCCCACTGCAATTTCTGGGTTTCCTTTTCTAGCAGCAGAAATAGTAACTATTAGTTCCGGTAATGATGTACCAAGGGCAACCGCACTTAAAGCAATTAGCTCCTTACCTATATTTAGTATTTCAGAAATTTTAGTAACAGATTCAATTGTATAAGTAGCACCCAAAAAAACAAATAATGAACTAGCAATTACAATTACTATTTGTTTGAGAGGTAAACTTTTCTTTGAGTTATTTTCAGTTCCTGACTCTTGTTCTTCTTTACCACTACTAATTGTATACAAAACGTAGACAACATATCCCAAAATACAGATAATAGCTTCATTTATAGAAAAGTTACTATCTAAAACTGTTAAACCTAATAAAAAAGCTGAACCAACAAATAGTGGTAAATCTACATTAATTAGTTCATATTGCATCCTTAAAGGACTACTAATTAATGATGCGGTACCAATAATCAAGAAAATATTGGCAATATTGGAACCTAGAACATTACCAAAAACAATTTCAGAGGAGTTTTGATAAACTGCTATTATAGATGATACTAACTCTGGTAGAGAAGTTCCTACTGATACTATTGTTACCCCTACTAAAAAAGGAGAAATTCCTAAAGATATACCTATTTTTTCTGCTGCATCTGTAAAAAAGTCAGAAGCTTTAATCAAAACAAATAAGCTGACGATAAATATTACCAGCCAGATAATTAATTCTTGCATTGTGTCATTTTTTCCATATTAACTACTACATTCAATTGTCAAAAGTATACCTATATTTTAAAATTTCTTTACCGATAAAAAATTGTCAATATTAATCAATATGGGGACTAAAAATAAAAGATTAAGTCGGCAAAGATTTTACAGTCTATTCCATGATAAATCTTGTAGAGTGCTTGATTGAAAAATCACAAATAAATCCTAGACTTCCCACACTCCCCTCCCTCTTTTTCAAGAAATATCAAATTGGCTATATATATATGGGGTTTTCTAGCTTTTTTTGTTTAACCCCATTTATGATTATATAGCAATCAGGAATCAGATGTGAGAATTGAGTTTTTTCTGAAAAGAAGAGAATATATCTATCATATTCAAATGATACATTTTTTCTTTCTTATTCTCTGTTCTCTTTTCCCCGTTCCCCGTTCCTCTTTCCCCGTTCCCCGTTCCCTACAAGTCTCCAATATCTCACAACTTAAATCATATTGCTATACATTAATATTAATGCTTATTAAATGTGTTTAATATAAAAGTTAATATATCTGCCATGGTCAAAAGCTTTAATATTTTGGTATTTGACTACTCCCAAAAAATGTATAAAATCTTTAATATGATGTTTAGCAACTTCAACTAGCATATCTGGCTGATAGCTAGATATTAATTTTTTTGCCCCTTCTAAAGCATCTATTTCTGTACCCTGCACATCAACTTTAATGAAATCTATTTTTTCTGTAATTATTCCATCTAGAGTAACAACTTGTACTTCTCTACTATTTCCATTGTTAGTGTCAGAAATTTCTGTCAAACACAAATCTTTAGCCGGATGTTCTTTGATGAAATATTTGCCACTATTTTTACCAAGAGCATATCCTAATTTAGACAAGTCAACATTGCTAACTTGATTGATTAATATATGTCTGTTCAAAATATCAATAACTTCTGGATGAAACTCCATGGGAATGACTTTGGCAGCATTCATAATTTTAGCAAAGTAGACTAAATGATTTCCTGTATTTGCCCCAATGTCAACAATTACTGGATTTGATGAATTTAAGTTTTTTCTGATAAATTCTAGCTCTGCCAATTCATAAAAAGTTCCACTGACATTAGCAATTTCTACAGCTAAATTTTTTCCGGTTAGTTCAAATTTTACAGGCGTTCCTTGATAATTAAATTCAGCTATATTATCTCCCTTAAGTAATCTATCAACTAAACTCAACCAAACTTTTGCTGTTTGATAACTAGGATTAATTTCTAGGGCTTTACTGAATTCTGATCTAGCTTCAAATAGTTTATTTTGCCTAATTAGCAAATTACCGATCGCCTGATGAGCTTGAAAACTTTTGGGTGATATTTCTAGTGCCCGATGAAAGTAATTTAATGCTTGATCAAATCTGCCTTGTTGAACTAAGCTATTACCAATATTTCCATAAAATTCTAGGGCTGAATCTGGTTTAAGTGTTACTAATCTTTCCCAGTAAATAATAGCTTCGTCTAATTGGTTTAATTCTTGTGTAATTTTAGCCAAAAGATATAATAAAGATATATTATTTTGGTCTAAAGAAAAGGCATATTTGTAAAATTGAGTTGCTTCATCTAGTTTGCCTCTAGTTTGCTCGATTAAACCTAAGTTAATTAGAGAAGCTACATGATTAGGATCAGATTTTAAGATATCTATATATATTGATTCTGCCTCTTTTAACTTGCTTTCTTTTTGCAGGTTAAGAGCTGTTTGAAAATTTT
>JASJEE010000301.1 GCA_030064835.1 Microcoleaceae cyanobacterium MO_207.B10
GCCAATCCTCTTTTTTATAAGAAGAGGTAATTCTAAATTCTCAATTCTCAATTCTCAATTCTTGAATACTCTCCTACTCCCCTACTCAATAAAGCGTAGAAAAAGTTTTGAGAAATGGTATAACGGGGTTGGGAAACCAAACTGAACCCCTACAGTTTGTTCTTCTTCCTCCTTCCTCCTTCCTTCTTCCCTCTTCCTTCTTCCTTCTTACTTCTTTAAAAAGTTACAACACTCCGAATAGACTTACCTTCGTGCATTAAATCAAAAGCTTCATTAATTCTTTCCAATGGCATAACATTAGTAATCAAATCGTCAATATTAATCTTTCCTTCCATATACCAATCAACAATTTTCGGCACATCTGTACGACCTTTTGCACCGCCAAAAGCTGTACCTTTCCACACTCTTCCTGTTACTAACTGAAACGGACGAGTGCTAATTTCTTGCCCCGCACCTGCCACACCAATAATAACACTAACACCCCAACCTTTATGACAACATTCCAAAGCTTGACGCATCACATTAATATTACCAATACATTCAAAAGTATAGTCAGCACCTCCCTTTGTTAAATCTACTAAATAAGGAACTAAATCTCCTTCTACTTCCTTCGGATTAACAAAATGTGTCATGCCAAATTTTTTTGCTAATTCTTGTTTTGCCGGATTAATATCAACCCCAACAATCATATCCGCACCTACCATTTTTGCACCTTGAATTACATTTAAACCAATACCTCCTAAACCAAATACAATTACTTTTGCTCCTACCTCTACTTTTGCCGTATTAATAACAGCTCCAATGCCAGTTGTAACCCCACAACCTATATAACAAACCTTGTCAAAAGGAGCATCTTCTCGAATTTTTGCCAGAGAAATTTCCGGCAATACTGTATAGTTAGCAAAGGTGGAAGTTCCCATATAATGATGTATCATTTCGCCATTTAATGAAAATCTACTTGTACCATTCGGCATGACGCCACGACCTTGAGTAGTTCTAATTGCTTGACATAAGTTAGTTTTCATGCTTAAGCAATATGCACACTGACGGCATTCTGGGACATATAAAGGAATAACATGGTCTCCTGGTTTGAGACTGGTGACACCAGGTCCAACTTCCACAACAACTCCTGCCCCTTCATGGCCTAAAATGCTAGGAAATAAGCCTTCAGGGTCAGCACCGGAAAGAGTATAAGCATCGGTATGGCAAATTCCGGTTGCTTTAATTTCTACCATTACTTCTCCAGCTTTGGGGCCTTCTAAATTAACGGTTTCTATGGTTAATGGTTTTCCTGCTTCAAATGCTACTGCTGCTTTAATTTCCATTTTGGCATTCTCCTATAATTGACATTATTAAAATAATTGGTGGTAATAGTTTATGAAATTAGGAAGGAATAAGCAAGGAGGAAATAGGAGAAGATTTTTTGAATAATTAACAATTAACAATTAATAATTAATAATTACCTCTTCTGTAATAGAAAGATTGTTTAATCGGAAAGTTTGATGAATCTTTCTACTTTGTTTGTGAGCTGAAGGTTTTTTGGTAAGCAAGCCGTTACTTATGGCTATTGAATCGAGAGAATTAGATGGCAAACTATGTCTATATAGCAACAAGCTTAGATGGATTTATAGCTACAATTCAGCAATTAACAATGAACAATTAATAATTAATAATTAATGACTATCACAGGGCTTAGGAGCAATATATAAACTATTTACCTACACTCGCCCTCGGAATATATTAATTATTAATTACAAAGAGAGGCTTTAAACCTTAATTGTTGAATGAATGAATTATTAATTATTGACGCTTCAACTATGAATTATTAATTATTAACTATGAATTATTAATTATTCGGTAATGGGGGATTAGATTGGCTAGAAGAGTTACCAAACCCTGAACAAAGCGATTATGGATTTGCTAAGTTTATGAATAATATAGATGCTGTAGTGATGGGAATAAAAACCTTTGATCGGGTTTTAAATTTTGAGCGATGGGTTTATGATAAACCTGTTTTTATATTAAGTAATAGTCTGAAAAAGCTTCCAGAAGAAATTTTTTGTAAAGCTGAAATTGTTAGTGGGGAAATCAAGAGACTAATCATTAAATTGAATCAAAAATGATATCAAAATTTATACATTGATGGAGGCAGAGTAATACAAAGTTTTCTTCAAGAAGACCTTATTGATGAAATGATTATTACTCGCGCCCCAAGTCTTCTAGGAAAAGTATTTCCTTTATTTGGTAAACTAGAAAAATATCTTCAGTTTAGGCACAAAAAAACGGAGATATATAATAATACTCTGGTGAAAAGCCACTATATACGAGATAGATAAAAGTAATTACTAAGCATATTTTTTGCTTGATTACAAAAAGGAATATTAACAAATGCCTTACAGTAAATTTAACTTGGATGAATTACTAACAGATTTCAATCTAAATCTAGTCGAATTTAGAGGTAAATTCAACAATTTACCTGAAGTTGTACCTAGTAAAATATTACAAGAACTTTTCCAAGACTATTTACCTTTAGCAGTTGCTATTGGTTCAGAAAAAGCACGTTCTGAGTTAATTGTTGCACCAATTTTAGTAGAGGTAAAGAAACAACTAAATAATCAAATCAGCATTTTTTCAGGAATAGAATTTAACGTTAATCCTGACCAAGGTTTAAATGGTTTTTGTGATTTTATTATTAGCCGTTCCACAAGACAACTTGTTATTGAAGCACCAGTTGTTGCCTTAGTAGAGGCAAAAAACGATAATCTGAAATCTGGTTTTTCTCAATGTATTGCAGAAATGCTAGCTGCTCAAATTTTTAATCAAAGAAAAAGCAACAATATTAATAAAATTTATGGTGTTGTGACAACGGGAACAGTTTGGCAATTTTTAGAGCTAGAGTCCGAAAATATAACTGTAGATTTGGAGGAATATTCTATCAATAATTTATCGAAAATTTTCGGTATTTTAATTAGTTTGCTTAGAGTTTAGTAGGGTGGGTTAGCAAAGTGTAACTGAGAGAAATATTTGGTTGATAAATATTTAGGATATTGAAGAAATATTGGGGATATTAGAAATATTTGGGAGAGTGGTGGGTTACATTTCATTGACGCACCCTACTAGAATTAAACTATAACTGTTTCTGTATCTTATTCATTTTCTTTGCAATAAACGGTGTTGGTTCAGCTTTTCGTAGTATGGCATACACAAATTGTAGAGAGAAAGCAATTTTTGGTCTTGATGAATTTTTAAGTAAGATTTCTCAGTCTTTTGAAACCCACAACTAATTCGTAAATCTTCAAGCCAACTTCCATTATCCCACCAACTTATTTCATTAGTATTGCTAGGAGAATTCCAGTTTAATACTTCTGGTATAAACGGAATACCTATTCTCGAACAATACTCCTGAACTATATCTATTGTATTTTCTACAAGATCGTCAGCATTAATAACGACAGGAATTTTACCTGTACGCTCAATGACTTTGTTGAAAAGTTCAAAAAGTTGTTTATAACCACATTCCTCAAAATTAAGATCGGGCATTTTATAATAATAGGAAGGTAGCATTTGAGCCGGATTGCGAATCAAAAAAGTATGCTGGAAATAATCAATAAATTCATTATTTACAATTTGTATAAAATAACAAGGAAAATCTTTTATAAACAATCTGTTATTCTGAGATTTTACCTTTAAGTCTTGCAATACATTCTGATAATTATATTCTGCTTGTGGTGTGATATCTGGGAAACGATTAAAAATACGTTCTTCACTATAGTATGCTGAAGCACCAAAAGGTTCGTGAAGTGCCAAAAAATCACCTCTTTGCTTAACCATCCACATAAAAGCTGTGGATCTGGAGCGAGGAGTAGACCATAATGCAATTATTTTTTGATCCATTATTACCCTAATCAGAAGATTTACTAACAAAAATAATATTTGTTGTTTGCCAAATATCATTAAAGTTGTTTCTTTTGTTATATTTATTGTACAGATAATTTATAATAATGTAAAAATTATGAAAATAGCGATCGCTCAACTTAACCCTATTATTGGTGATATTTATGGCAATGCTAAATTAATTTTAGAGGCAGCACAAAAAGCACAAAGTTTAGATGCCAAATTGATGATAACTCCAGAATTATCATTGATAGGTTATCCGCCACGAGATTTATTAATTTATCCTAGTTTGATTGAAGCTGCTACTGTAGAATTAGAAAGTTTAGCTAAAGATTTACCATCAGAAATAGCTGTTTTAGTGGGGACTGTAACTTTTAATTCTCAAGCTGCTGAAAAAGGAGAAAAATCTTTATTTAATAGTGCAGCTTTATTAACTAATGGAAAAGTCAAACAAATATTTCATAAACGACTTTTACCGACTTATGATGTCTTTGATGAAGACCGATATTTTGAACCTGGTAAAAGTAGCAATTTTTTCACATTAGAAATTTCTCCTGAAATATCAGAATCTTCAGTTAAAGTTGGCGTGACTATTTGCGAAGATTTGTGGAATGATGAGGCATTTTGGGGAAAGCGAAATTATAATTGTGACCCGATGAAAGAATTAGCGGAACAACAGGTTAATTTTGTAGTTAATATGTCAGCTTCTCCCTACCGAGTTGGAAAACAAAAATTGCGAGAGGCAATGTTAGAACATAGTACGAATCGTTATCAAATACCAATTGTTTATGTTAATCAAATTGGTGGGAATGACGATCTAATTTTTGATGGTTGTAGTCTAGTTTTTAATAGTGCGGGGAATGTGATTTATCGTGCTCAAGCTTTTGAAACAAGTTTGGCAGTTGTAGAATTTAATTCGGCAAAAAAAGATTTAACCTCAGTAAATTTTGAAAGTACAAATTTGCTAGAAAGCAAGGATGAAGAAATTTGGTCTGCTTTGGTTTTAGGAGTAAAAGATTATTTGCACAAGTGTGGTTTTTCTAAAGTTGTTCTGGGTTTAAGTGGGGGAATAGATTCTGCTTTAGTTGCAGCGATCGCTACTGCTGCATTAGGTAAGGAAAATGTTTTTACTATTTTGATGCCTTCTCCCTATAGTTCAGAACATTCGGTGAAAGATGCTTTGGAATTAGTAGAAAATTTGGGTATTCCTAAACAAATTATATCTATTGGGGATTTAATGAAAGATTATGACAATAGTTTGGCAGATTTATTTGCAGATACAAATTTTGGTATTGCTGAAGAAAATATTCAATCTCGGATTCGGGGAAATTTATTAATGGCTATTTCTAATAAGTTTGGTCATTTACTTTTATCTACTGGGAATAAGTCAGAAATGGCGGTTGGTTATTGCACTCTTTATGGTGATATGAATGGTGGATTAGCTGTAATTTCTGATGTGCCGAAAACTCGCGTTTATTCTTTGTCTCGTTGGTTGAATGAACAGGCGGTTAATGGCAATCAAAATTTCTATGGAGCTGAAAATTTACTAATTCCTGAAAAGCAAAATATTATTCCCGAAAATATTATAACAAAAGCTCCTAGTGCTGAATTAAAAGAAGACCAAAAAGACCAAGATTCTTTACCTGATTATGAAGTCTTAGATGATATTTTATTTAGGTTAGTAGAAAACTGCGAATCTTTAGCAGAAATTATTGCAGCAGGACATGATTCAGAGGTAGTAAATAAAGTAGTGAAATTAGTCATGCGGGCAGAATTTAAACGCAGACAAGCACCCCCTGGTTTAAAAATTAGCGAGCGAGCTTTTGGCACAGGTTGGAGAATGCCTATTGCTAAAAAAAGTTAATCTCAAAACTGCTAGGAAATCATCATAAATTCTTACCCAAAAAAAAATTTTTTGGGTAAGAGAAGAAAGCAAAGCACTCCTAACCTACTAAGAGGAAACATTGGCTAGTTTCAGTGATATTTGAAGTGTTAAACCAGGATATTTGCCTGCTTGTGTTTTTGGTGTGAGATATGGAAATTTAAGTTTGGGAGATATGGTATCAAATCTTCTCTCTCACCGATATTTATGAAATATTATCTTTGCTTTAATGGAAGAAATACAATTAATTAGGGTTTGCTGAAAAAGTCTTTTGTGAAGGCCAGGGAACAGGGAACAGTTTCGGAAATTTTCTTCACAGAAAATTTCCCCGATTTTGGGATAAAATCTTAGATTTTCGAGATACAGAAGCCAAAAACTCTAACTTTTTTGGTTCCTAAAATGCCGATAAGGCTTATCCTACCTTGCTTCTAGTTTTCTTCAGCAGACCCTAATTATTAACTATCACAGACAAGACTTTATAGATGTCAAACTGATTTATCTTAGCCATCAAATTTGATGTTAATTTCTCTCCAGTTTTTATCTGAGGTATTTTCCCTTAAGTTAACTGAATTTGTTCTTAGACTTTTGTCTGTTGGAGGAGGAAATTCTGGGTCGCTTCTTTTTTTATCCTTTTTTCCCCCTACTAATATTTGAATTTTGATTGGATAATTCTTGATTATGATTCGGTTGAAACAATTTTTCTGATGGCTCATTAGACATAATTAACTTTTTGTAACTAATTTCTGCACTCAAGGCTTATTTAGTAGTAAAAATAAATGAAATAAAAGCTTATAGCTGTTTGTGCAGCATTCCGCAGGAAATGCTTACTTTTCAATATTTTAATTCCATGTCTCTCCTAAATATTTTCCTTACTCTTCTTCTAGAACTTCACAAATCTGCTTATCCACATAATCATCATCTACATTTCGAGTTATTAATTCTGCCAAAATTCCTAAAGATATTAACTGTACAGACAGAATAATACACAAAATTCCAAATAAGAATAAAGGGCGAGTGCCGATAGGTCGAATTTCCATAAACCACAGTACGGTTAAATAACCCAAAGATGTCATTCCCAAGGCACCAAATAGTAAACCTAAACTCCCAAATAAATGACCAGGTTTATGTAAATAATGAGTTGTTGCTAAAACTGTTAATAAATCAATGAATCCACGAGTATAGCGTTCTAAACCGTATTTAGATTTTCCCTGTTTTCGCCGATGATGTCGCACAGCTACCTCCGTAATTTTAAATCCCAAACTATGAGCTAATACTGGAATATAACGATGTAATTCTCCATAGACTTTTATACAGTCTAATACTTCTTTTTTATAAGCTTTAAATCCACAGTTAAAATCATGCAACTTTACCCCAGTTAAGATAGATGTTGCTCCGTTAAATAATTTTGAGGGTAAGGTTTTAGAAAGGGGGTCATTCCGATGTTTTCGCCATCCTGAAACTAAATCGTATCCAGACTCTAATTTTTCTAAAAATCTCGGTATTTCTGCCGGATCATCTTGTAAGTCTGCATCTAAGGTAAAGATAATATTTCCTATAGCTTTTTTAAATCCTGCAGATAAAGCGGAAGACTTACCAAAGTTTCTTCTTAATCTAATTCCTTTAATTTTATCGGGATGTTTTTTGATTAATTCATTAATCTCTATCCAAGAGCGATCGCTACTGCCGTCATCTACAAAAATTATTTCATAACTATCAATTTCTCCTAAGTTAATTACATCCAAAATTCTCTCAAACAAGGGTTTGATTGTAGCTTCTTCGTTATAAACTGGAATCACAAAACTGAGATATGTATTGTTCAATTTTCAGGTCTAATTATTAAAACTATATTGATTGGTTAAAGTCATCCAATCTAGAGTATCTTTTAATTTAACATAAGTTATTAAAACATTATTCGGTAAGCCTTGAATATTTTCTTGACTTTTGAGTGAAATATATCCTTTTTTGAACAAATGATTTTTGACTGGGATATATTCGGCGCGCCGAAACTATGTGGTTTAGTCAAAGCTATCCAATTTTGACGACTTTTCCATTTCACATAACCTCTGAAAATTT
>JASJEE010000293.1 GCA_030064835.1 Microcoleaceae cyanobacterium MO_207.B10
AAAGACAGACTTATTATGGAGCATTGGATTATCAGACCAAAGAATTTATTGTTAAAGAATTTAAGAGTGGAAATATCGAAATTCCCATAAAAAATCAAAAGCAAAGACAGACTTATTATGGAGCATTAGATTATCAGACCAAAGAATTTATTGTTAAAGAATGTAAGAGTGGAAATACGGAAAATACTATTGAATTTATTAAATATTTGCAACAGCAAAGACCAGGAAAAAGATTGGCAATATTTTGGGATGGAGCAACTCCTGCTTAATTCTCAAGAATTTCGAGAATATTTGATAGCAATTAATCAAGAAAAACCCGAAGAAAAATGGTTGATAAATTGTACAAAATTTGCTCCAAATGCTCAGGAGCAAAATCCTGTTGAAGATATTTGGTTACAAGCGAAAAATTTCATCAGAAAATTTTATCATCTTGGCAATTCTTTTAAAGTAGTTAAGTGGCTATTTAAGTTTTTTGCAGATGGTCAAATCTTCGATTTCCCAAAACTTTTTCAGTATGGAATTTGGCCAGAACCTATTTAGGATTGCTATCTACTGCTAAGTAGCACTGAAATTGGATGAATTTTTAAATAATAAAAAAATCATACTTTGATGAGGGATAATATGAATAATTTAGCTAAAAATTGAGTAATTACTCAGAGAAAATTCAGTCAATAAATAAATTTTTTGATATCAAAACAGACTGACTTCTATGAGCCGTCATGTTTCATACTATGAACGTTGTTTTTTTGTGATATTTAAAAGTATAAAAATTATTCAGTATCAGGAAACGCTTGAATTCGAGAGTAAGGGATACATAAAATATCTTGATAGGGACAAGAACTGGAAATTGCAATTAAAATCCTTCTACAGCTAACAATAATTCTGGCTCCCAATTTCAGAAAAATTAGACGAATAGTTCCGACTGTAGCTTGGGAAAAAGATGTTTTATTTAAACAATTTTGTCGAAAAGATTCCATTAAAACATAAGCCATGGAAGATAACCAAAGCCTTAGAAGAATATATTCTAATCTATTTAGGGTACTTTTCCCGGCTAAAACATTTTCTATATCTCCCGTGTTATCTAGTTTTTGTAAGGCAATAGTTAAAGCATAATCATAACGTAAATCATCATGGTCGTTGATATCTTCGTAACCTAAAATAATGCTATCAACTCTTTGTGCAAGTAATTGATGAATTGAGTAATCTAAATAAGATTGATGACGATTATCTCCGAAACCTTTGACAAATTTATCTGTAATCTTCCGTTTTTTATCTAACTCTGCTATCAAGACAATTCCGGCATTTGAGGTGATTTTTCTCCCTCAAAGTTAGCAATTATTTCTTTTCCTTTAACTCGACCAAGGTTAAATTTTGGGGATTTTTTGGGGGAGCAACTGAACTCATATAATTAGCTCTAGCTAGTAATTTTTAATACTATTTTCTGACAAGCTTATAGGATCATTGATAATTTTATTGGCTTCAGTTTTTGTCAGAAAATAATTATTTTTATTGACTTTAAATGTGATTGATTGATAATTTTGACAAAGCTCTAATCAATGATAATTGTGAGTCGTGACAGATTAACACACTGTTGTTTTTGGGACCAAGTATTTCTACCCCTAAAACTCTTCTCTGGCAAGACTTCCATATTTAGCGAATGCTCTGTTTGTGAGAAATCCGGGTTACCTGGAAATAAAATTTACTGTATTAACTTTGCTAAATTAACTAGCGATTACTGTAAAAATAAAGGCAGAAAATAAGTATTAATTTTAGGTTAAATCAATACTTATTTTGTTAGATTTTCAGTTAGCAAATTATTAGAAAATCAAGCAACTAACCTAGATTTTTTGTTCGTAACAAATACCGCAGATTCTACATTTGTGACGTCAACTCATAGTAGACAATATGCCTCAAAACATTTAGCGGAATATTATCACCAAAAAATACAAATCATACCCACCCATCAGCAACACTCTCTTTTCTATAGTAACCCTAAATTATTTGTAACAACTCAAAAAATAGATAACAATCCTGAAACTCTTACCCCTATTAGCTGTTCCCTTTTTCTAGGATATTTTTTTCGCAACCACTCTGAGGAATGCTATGTATATTCAGTGTTATGATAACTGATACTAAGTAACCTAATAATATAACTAAATTTATCTAAATCTAATATCTAAATAAAATGACTACAAGTCCCTATAAAAGTAAAACATTAAATTTTATATCCGAAAAAAATCGCCAAATCCTAGACAAGAGCGATGGCGCTATCCGTCATTTAAAAGTTGCAGCTAGCAACACACTTCAACTGTTGCTTTATCCTGTATATGTACTGCTCCAAGCCACTCGTCTGGCTGTCAAACAACTACAACAAACAGTAGCGAATTCATTACCACAAATCAAAGGCAAAGTCAATAAACAATCCCAAAATCATCAAACTGTTAACAAACCTACTCAGCCAATTTTAGAAAAAGTCTCAGAAACCACTCTTGAACAAGTATCCATAGAAAATGACAAAGATAGAGACGAGAAACAACTATCACCCGCAAATATTCAACAGCCAAAACATACTTCTATTACCACCTCTCAAATTGCATCCCAATCAGAAGTTTTCTCCCACCTAAAGTTTGAAGAGAAATCAAACTTTATCCCAAAACTAACACTAGAAAGCAAAAAAATGCTTTTAGCGGGTAAAGACAATCAAAAAATAGACCCCTTGAAACTTACACAGCAAAAACAGCTACAGCAAAACCTCATCCCAGAAATAACCAATCTTCATCAAAACACCCAATTAAAACTTAAACCTTGCGCCGAACTAGCTCCAATGTTTGGCCGAATAGGGAAATTTTGGGAAGTTATGGCTTGGGTACAAATAAGTCCAATTGCTCTGTGGTTTAATTTATTCGGAGAAGTCAGTTTACTAGCCCCAATACATCAACCCAAGCAACAACCCTTTACCGACCAGAATCCAAATTTATTGTCCAGCTCAAATGTTACTTTCCGTAACTTTATTCAAGATTCGGCCAAACATTATTTATATCCAATAACCACTGGCTTAGGATTAAATGGTTTACTTCCACCATTTGATGTAGAACAATTTCCTCTGGACTCAATTCCAGAAGAAGAGGCCAAAGAATCGGGAAAGATGAGTTTCACTGCGATAGATGAAATACAAAAAATTCCATCAGCAGTATCCCCATCTCAACCTCCAAAATTTCAGAAAGTTGCACCTGTAACCACAGCATCAGTGCCCAAAAACATTGTTGCAACTAGGGAAAAATCCAGAACTTCTTCCCCATCTCAAACCACAGAAAGTAAACCTACATATCAACCAGAGTGCTTAGAAGTTAAGTCAGTTTCTGTTGGATATATTAAGCATCCCCTAGAAGAAATATTGGCGTGGATGGATATGATTATTAGTTGGTTAGAAATAGCAGTGGCAAAATTATGGCAATGGGCTCAAAAGCAATGGCAAAATTTTTAAGCAATAATCATAGTAAAATTAGTCAATATTTAGATATGATAAGAAAGTTGTAGATTTTTCATAATCAATATCAATTTTTGACATCCTGGGAGAAATCATAAATGCTGACCCTGAAAATAGTTGTTAATATCGTTGTCCTCTTTTTTGTTGGATTATTCATTTTTGGATTCTTGTCCAACGACCCAGCTCGTAACCCAAGTGGTCGAGATATGGAATAAGAAGTTGTTGATTTGAGTCTCTAAATTCTAGATTCTTGAGACTGATAGTAAACTTACAAAAAAAATTTCAGTCAGCCTGGAAGTCCACTAATTTTGCTAAGTGTTACATTCCAGGCTAATTTTTGACATTATTTACAGAATATGGCGCTGAGAATAAAAAAAAATTTTATACCAGATTCAAAAAAGCTTGCCCGAGGGGAAGCGGGGGATTGTTACAGTAAAATTCGGAAGCCCTTCGGAGTGGAATATTTACACTTGTTCTATTAATACCTACCACCTACCACCTAAAACCTATAAGCAAGCAATGTAGCAATATTTTATGAAAATGCTATTAAACTTGAGTCCTCAATCAAAAAACATATAACAATTATTTTTCGGGACAGAGAGTATAAATCCTTTTTTTGATGCTGAATTCAGCACTAGCTGACCAAAACTTTGTGACTTTTACGAAGCGGTTGACTCAAATAGCTGACTATAGATATTGTAGGTAGGTTAACCTGTGACAATTAAGGAATTGCAAACTTGAAAATTGAATCTGAGAAATAAGAATATAGAACATTACCCCCGAAAACTCTATGGCCCATAAATCTAAATTTTAACCCATAACTTTTAACCTCCGCGTAGGCTTGATAGTTTGTCAAAATTTCAGCCCCTAGACTAAAAATAGACTGTGGTCTTTAACCTCTGAGCTTAAATAAATATTTCTATCTGAAATATGTCCTACCCCCTGCCACCACCAGAACTACCTCCAATCATTGAAACCCTGCCTTCATCGTCTGTGACTCAGCCTGTTACAGACCTACTACAGGAACAATCAAAATCCAATCAACCAAGTCCAGCACCCACATCAAATCAGGTAGCTGAACAAACCATATTATCTGCAAATAGCACATTCTCAGGGGAGGAATTTCGAGAAACAGTCTTATACAAATTTCCTCAAATTACATCCGCATCTCAATTTGACCCAGTTAATCGAGTTAGTCAGATTCAAAATAATTCCTCTGCTCTGGGGCCACCATTAGAAATTAATATCTCATCAGGGGTCAAAATATCCACTCTTAGCAGCCAAATAAATTCTGAGAAAAAACAAGCATCCTCTTCTGTTTCCTTCTCAAATTTTTCAGAATTTACCAACCCCAACAAACAGACACAGGATACCACAATACCAAACTTACCTAACTCATCCGCTCCTAGTGGTCGAGAAATTCTCGAAAATTTTAGTGGGGTAAAATCAACATCAAATATTACAAAAAAACCAATTCCTAGCAAATTTTCCGATCAACCAGAAACAGAAACAGTCAAGTTAGCAGACCTTCCTTTCACTCGTCAAACTCAACAGATAGGGCAAGCTACCAGAGAAGATAGTTCCCAAGAATTACCAGACCTTCCTCAAAACCAACAACCTACTCCCAAGTCTGACACCCTAGAATCAGAAGAAACCGAATCAGGAATGCCCATTACTGTTCCAGACCCAGAGTCTCAACCTCAAGAGTCAGAAACAGAAACAGAAAATGGACAACCTCTAACAATACCCCTACCAGCAGATGTGGTCGAAGTCACTGCAGACCGTCAAGAATATGATGAGCAAAGACGACTGATTACTGCAGAAGGTGATGTTAAAGTACGATTTAGTCAAGGAGTAGTTGATGCTGACAAAGCACAAGTTAACTTGACGACTCGTCAACTAGTCGCTACAGGAAATACCGTTTTTACCCAAGGAGAACAAGTTCTGGTTGGGGAAAGCATGGAATATAACTTTACCCTCAGCCAAGGAGTTATTGAAAAGGCAAGTGGGATTATTTTCGTGGGTAATGCAGAAACTGTTTCCAGTAATCTGCCTACAGCAGAAGGAGTAGGAGCATTACAAAACCAGTCTTTAGGCGATCGCATTATTGCCAATCAACCTCCCACAAATGTTAAAGCTACCGATGGTACAAGACTTACATTTGAACCAGAATTCTCAGGACCTGAACAGACAGGAACAGTTAATCGTCTGCGCTTTGAAGCCGATCGCCTGAACTTAGTCGGTGAGGGTACTTGGGAAGCAACTAATCTCCGAGTAACCAACGATCCATTTTCTCCTCCAGAAGTAGAGTTAAGAGCTGACCGTGCTACACTGCGACCCCTATCTCCATTTCAGGATGAACTGATTACTACTAAATCTAGGTTAGTATTTGACCAAAGCTTTAGCCTACCATTATTTAGAGAACGAACAATTATTGATAGAAGTCAGCGAGAACCCTTGCCAGTTCAAATTGCTTATGACCAAGATGACAGAGGCGGGTTATATATTGAAAGCACCTATGAGCCTCCACTGAAAGTACCATTTCAAATTAGGCTGACTCCCCAGTATTATTTAGAAAGAGCATTTTTGGGAGATGAAGGGGACTCCCCAATAGATGATAATGTCTTTGGTCTCAAAGCTTCGATCAATGGTTCGATAACTCCCACAACTAATATAGAAGGACGAGCCACCTTTTTGACATTTAAAGATTTCCCCGATCTTGAAGAAGATGACTTCCGGGGTAGCATTCGGCTCCAACAGTTAATTCAAGGTTACAATCTTACAGGAGAGTATAGTTATCGCGATCGCCTATTTAATGGTAGTTTAGGATTTCAAACTGTCCATAGTAGTGCAGGAGTAGTCCTAACTTCCCCATTAATACCAGTAGGGGAAACTGGCATCCAACTTAGTTTTCAGAGTGGCTATCAAGTAGTAAATGCTAGAACAGACCGCCGGGAGTTGTTAACAGATTTACAACCATTTGAACCTCTACCCGATGAAAACGATGATGATGACGATGATGATGCCAAAGCAAGAGCTGACTTAGGTCGCTTCCAAAGTGTGGTTTCTCTGAGATACCCACTGACAATATGGAGTGGGGAACCTTTACCTGCCACAGCCAGTCAAGGTTTGAGATTTACTAGCAAACCAGTGGTCCCTTTTCTGCAAATGGTATTAGGGCTTACAGGTGCTACTAGCCTCTACACTAATGATGAAGACCAATCTTATCTCCGTGGTAGCATTGGGTTCACCGGACAGTTTGGTCATTTTTCCCGTGACTTTTTTGATTATACTGGGTTCAATTTAACCTATAGTCAAACAGGTCTAAGCGGTCAATCACCTTTTTTCTTTGACCGTGTTGAAGATACAAATGTCCTTTTATTTGGTTTTGTCCAACAGATTTATCAAGGTTTTCGGGTTGGCTACCAGAGTGGTTTGAACTTAGAAAATGGTGATATTCTTGACGATAGAATTACATTAGAATATAGTCGGCGCACTTATGGAGTAACATTAAGCTTTAGTCCTAGAAGACAAACAGGCACATTGAGCCTCCGGATTAGTGACTTCAATTGGCAGGGTGGTACAACACCGTTCTCTGGGTCTGATGTTCGACCTGTAGGTGGTGGTGTAGTTAGCCCATAATATTGAACCGATTTGGTGGGGTCTATTGAAAAATAGATGATGTGATGGGGAGATGAGGTGCTAGGGAGATGGGGTGCTAGGGTGTATGGGAATATTTTTCCATCTTTTCGTTGTATTTCCCATATCTACAGACTACTCCGTGCCTCAAAAATTTAGTCTCAGCCAAAGATACATTTAGGGGTTCTATAGAAGCCATTTGAGATCTATTTAAAAAGAGAGAGGGGAGTGTGGGAGAAAATATACATTCTCACAATTACGGTGGCAGGACAACCATTAATTTAACATTCTCAGAGAGTAGGGAGTAGGGAGCAAAATTGTTGGGTGCTTACTTAAGGCTTAAATTCAGACGATGAAAGAGATTTAGCAATCCGTCGTGACGCACCATTTTGGATGTGTCAATCCATTAGTGAGTAGGGAGTAGGGGAAAATATATTTGTATAGTTTTGATAAGTATATCAAAAATTATTTGCCCTACTGGACCGACACAGCTAATTTTGTGCAAAATTGTAGTGGACCGACACGCCTAAAACTGTGCAATAGATTTTTATTTATAGGTATACTGATTTTCCCCCTCTTATATAGAATCCGGTTCAACGAGTGTATGTTCAGAATTTTTA
>JASJEE010000294.1 GCA_030064835.1 Microcoleaceae cyanobacterium MO_207.B10
ACTGCTTTGACATCACCACGCTCACTCGCTTGAAATATTCGTTTTTGCAACTTAAAGGTTAATCTCTCAGCTTTGCGCCAGTTGATGTCCTTCCATTCCACCGTAGTTTTTACACTCGTTTTAGACTTATTCATTGTTACTGGTGACTATTTCTTTGGAGTTACCGTGAGTACGTCAGCATATCCAATTCATTACAAATTGGCATTAGCTTTTTACTCAATCCCACCTCTATATATCATGCGGTTAGCACCTACTAGGTATCGACCATTCCTAGAGATATATATAGGTTACTTCGTTCCGATTACACATTTTCTTGAGTCTTTAGTGTGATACTGTCCACCGGGTTTATTGGGCGGTGCTTACAGGTCAGCTTTCCAATTGCCTGTGCCCTATCCTTGCCTTTTGGCTTGGCCTTAAACAGTCGTTGTGGCCATCATACATAACGATGGTTCAGACGTATCTTTGCTTTCGCTACGCATGGACTCTTGCTCGACAGTTACCAGATTCGACTACCAGTAGTCTGCCTTTTATCCCCGCTTTACCTTATGGGTTGCTTATGTCCATGAGGTAGGGGATATGCTTTCACCTCTGCACTTGAGGGGAGGACTTGCACCTCAAATGTAATCAGTTCTTACAGCACATGAGCTGTAGTGACCGTCCCGATTGGCTTTTAGCCTTTCTTTAGGTCAAACGAATCGCACTATGTTGTTATATTTGAGAACCTTTGGGGAATATGCCTGTGTTTGTGTGTTGATAGTTTTAGCTCTGACTATTTATATTTCTCTCCTCAATAAATTACGCTCTATCTAAACTAATTAACCCATACCTAAAAATTAGGATGAGAATCCAGGGAAAAAAAGATTGAAGTAAGTCGATAATATATCACTACCCCATATCACCGTCAAGCCAGCCCCGATTGCTAAAAATGGTCCGAATGGCATTGGTTGTCTTCGGTCTAGCCAACTCAGGGCGATCGCTCCACCACCGACAAATGCTCCCATCCCACAAGCAAGAAAACAGGTTAATAGTAAATATTTCCAACCTAACCAAGCTCCGATCATTGCTGCTAGTTTGGCATCTCCTCCACCCATAACTGTTTGCCCAAAAGCTATGGAACCAAATATAGAGATTAAATCAAGGAGCCATAGACCAACTACCGCCCCAATAATACCTATCATTAGATAATTGATTAGATTATTTACTTGAAAATTTGTCTCTAATGTGTTAACAATTTGAAAACTTAAGCCTAAGATTAATCCCGATCTGGTTAAAGGATTAGGCAAAGTCATGGTGTCCAAGTCAATCATAGATAAAGCAAGTAGCCAACTAAAAAAAGCCCAATAGCCTAGGGTAGAGATAGTAATTCCAAATTTCCAGAAAACAAGTAAAAATAGTAAGGCTGTGATTAGTTCTACGACTGGATAGCGGATAGAAATCGGATTTCGACAATGGCTACAACGTCCGCGTAACCATAGCCAACCAAATATAGGGACATTTTCTGTGGCTTTTAATCGACTATGGCATTTTGGACAGTGGGATGGAGGCCAAAGTATAGATATTCCTGCGGGTATCCGATAAATGACAACGTTCAGAAAGCTACCAATAGATGCACCGAGGGTAAAAACAATTAGAGCCAGAGGCCATATTCTGATTAAGTCCATATATTTTAAGTCAAAATTCAAAAGTCAAAAATCAAAATTCAAAAGTAATCTATGACTGAAAATTTTGGTCTCAAGCCTCCTCTTTATAAAGGGATAAAAAAAGAATATTCCATATTTCAAGCCTCCTGGTTTAACAGGAGGTACTAATAACTAATAACTGAAATGATGAAGTTTTCAGTAAAGCATAATTAAGGCATAATTTAGAATAGAAATCTGCGCTTATTTTCTAATATTTTATGGTAGGGGTTTGGTTTCCAAATTTTTTTCTCACTTTCGGTTTGGAGACCAAACCGCTACAGTTTTTTTCACAAATCATCCCTATATAATACCATTTATCAAAAACTTTTCTACATTTTGTTGAGTAGGGGAGTAGGGGAGTGGTTAGGGACGTTGCATAAGGGCGTCCGTACAGAAAAGTAAAAATAACAATAATCAATATTAAATTAGCTACAACTAGCAAAACAATGATTTTAGATGTACTAATTAATTAATTAATAACTGAAGTATTCCCCAAGTATAGCATTAATGGATGGTAATTGGTATAAAAACTAATAGACATAGGCGTGAAAATTCAAAATAGAGTCAATTATTATCCATAAATTATCAATTATACCAATTCCCAAAAGCATTGCTATACTTAGGCAGCACTTCAGTTATTAAGTAATTTACCCTGTGTTAATTACTTTTTTACTCCCTAAAGCCCAGTTAATGTCTATTATTCTTATTTTTACTCCTCCCCACACTCCCCACACTCCCCACACTTCCCCACCCAATCAGATATAGCATTCATGCATGAGAAATGGTATTACTTCTTTCTTTTCCCAGTTAAGTGTTAAGAGGTAAGCATTCAGCGGTCAGCCATAAGCTATCAGCTTTATTACCTTTAAAAAAGGAAAAAATAATTGAGAGATTTTAAAGAATTAAAAGTATGGGTAAAAGTCCATCAGTTCATCTTAATAGTCTATTGAGCTACATCGTTCATTTTTATTGCTGATAGCTGACAGCTAATAGCTGAATGCTTACGTTAAGAGTTTCCTCTTTTCCGGAGAGGTCTAATAGATATCTCCAAGCAATAATAAAAAATCAAATCAATTATTTCTAGCCTACTCTCTACTTCTTTTTTAATAAATTTTTGATTCAATTAACTCTACAGGTACAAAAAATTCACCTGGTAATAAAATTGGCTTTTGAGAAAATATTAGACCAGCTCGATAAGTAATGGGACTAACAGCAACACCTAGGGGACATCTAACTTGTTCAGGATGAGTCTCCAGATAAGTACGATAAAGTATTTTTGCTAATTTTTGTAGGGATGGAGTTAGTAATAGGGCAACATTTGAATCTGCGTATTTTACTGGTCTTTTTTGTGTAGCGTTTACCACAATAAATTCTGATAGATATGATATATATATTTCTTACTTTTTGATATCTTGTTTTAACTCGCTTTACTGTTTTTGTTGGGCGAAATAAATATACAATAGACCTCTCCGAAAAAGATATAGATTTTTTGTAGGAGTAGGGAATAGGGAACACTTAACTGGGAACAGGTAAGATATTTTTACGAAAAAAGCAGGAAAAAGGATTTTTTATGGTAATTTTTTATTTCTTTAGCTAATATAACTAAAAGGTTTATTTATTTTCTGGAGATGTCTAATATTTGATTAGGATAGGAGGAATCAAAAGCAAATAATCGATATACAACCTAAAGAGCAAAACTTTCGACTTTCCCTTTTTATCTATTTCAAATTTTGGATTTCATAAGCAGAACTGAATTTTAAAGTTAGTGTTCTTAAATTCAAATTCAATATACTTTTAAATTTATCTTTTTCCTTCTTTTAATCCTGATTTGACGAATTAAAGTATACCATTAACAATGATACAATTAATTCTGAGATTATTATGGAAAAATTTTGTTTACAAGCTCCTTTTAAAGCTACTGGAGACCAACCTCAAGCGATCGCTCAATTAACTACCAATATTCAAGCTGGACATAATTTGCAAACATTACTAGGAGCTACTGGTACGGGTAAGACTTTTTCTATAGCTTCTGTAATTGAAAATGTTGGGAGACCGACCTTAGTTTTGGCTCATAATAAAACATTGGCTGCTCAATTGTGTAATGAGATAAGAGATTTTTTCCCTGATAATTCTGTGGAATATTTTATTAGTTATTATGACTATTATCAGCCGGAAGCTTATATTCCGGTGACGGATACATATATAGAAAAAACTGCTTCTATTAATGATGAAATTGATATGTTGCGTCACTCGGCAACTCGGTCTCTTTTTGAACGCCGAGATGTAATTGTTGTGGCTTCTATTAGTTGTATTTATGGTTTGGGAATGCCTGCTGAATATTTAAAAGCTGCGATTAAGTTACAAGTGGGAGAAGAAATCGATCAACGACAAATTTTGAGAGATTTAGCGACAGTTCAATATACTAGAAATGATTTAGATTTAGGTCGAGGAAAGTTTAGAGTTAAGGGCGATGTTTTGGAAATCGGACCTGCTTATGAGGATAGAATTATTCGGGTAGAATTTTTTGGGGATGAAATAGATGCTATTCGTTATATTGACCCTGTAACTGGAAAGATTCTCCAAAGTTTGGAGTCTTTGAATGTATATCCGGCGCGTCACTTTGTTACTCCTGAAGAAAGATTAGAAGAGGCTTGTAATGATATTGAAGCGGAATTAGAAGAGCAATTAGAGGAGTTAGAAAAAACAGGAAAGTTGTTAGAAGCTCAACGTTTAGAGCAGCGAACTAGATACGATTTAGAAATGTTGCGGGAGGTGGGATATTGTAATGGAGTGGAAAATTATTCTCGGCATTTAGCAGGTAGAAAAGCAGGGGAACCGCCGGAATGTTTGATTGATTATTTTCCGAAAGATTGGTTATTAATTGTTGATGAATCTCATGTGACTGTTCCGCAAATTAGGGGAATGTATAATGGCGACCAAGCTAGGAAAAGGGTTTTAATTGAGCATGGGTTTCGTTTGCCTAGTGCAGCAGATAATCGACCTTTAAAATCTGATGAATTTTGGCAAAAGGTTAATCAATGTATTTTGGTTTCTGCTACTCCTGGAAATTGGGAAATCGAAAAATCTGAGGAGAGAATTGTTGAGCAAATTATTCGTCCGACTGGTGTTGTTGACCCGGAAATTTTTGTGCGTCCGACTGAAGGTCAGGTTGACGATTTATTAGGTGCAATTAGGGAAAGAGTTAAGCTCGAAGAGAGGGTTTTAATTACTACTTTAACTAAGCGGATGGCTGAAGATTTAACTGAATATTTGCAGGAGCAAAATGTCAAGGTTCGTTATTTGCATTCTGATATTAATTCTATTCAGAGAATTGAAATTTTGCAGGCATTGCGAGAGGGAGAATTTGATGTATTAATTGGGGTGAATTTATTACGGGAAGGTTTAGATTTACCGGAGGTTTCTTTAGTAGCTATTTTAGATGCAGATAAAGAGGGATTTTTACGAGCGGAACGTTCTTTAATTCAGACTATTGGTAGGGCAGCGCGTCATGTCCGGGGTCAGGCTATTTTATATGCAGATAATTTGACAGATAGTATGATTAAAGCCATAGATGAAACGGAAAGAAGACGAGGAATTCAGTTGGCATATAATAAGATGAATAATATTACACCAAAGCCTATTGTTAAAAAACAAAGTAATTCTATTTTGGCGTTTTTAGATGTGTCGCGCCGTTTAAATTCTCAACAGTTAGAAGAAGTTTATGAACAGGTAGATGAGTTATCTTTGGATGATGTTCCAGAGTTGATTAAAAAGTTAGAAAGTAAGATGAAAGAAGCAGCGAAAAATTTAGAATTTGAAGAGGCAGCTAAATTGCGCGATCGGATTAAGTATTTGCGGGATAAATTAGTAGGTAATTCTTGAAATTTATCAGAAAAGGAAAGAATCCAGTAGGGTGTGTTAGCGAAGCGTAACGCACCATTTTTTTAGGGAAGCACAGAAGTGTAACGCACCATTTTTTTAGGGAAGCACAGAAGCGTAACGCACCATTTTTTTAGGGAACTACAGATTACTTGGTAATCAATTCCTTATGTGATTTTTAAATGAATAGTGGTGCGTTACGGCTAGCGCCTAACGCACCCTACTCGACTCTAAAAAAAACAAGAATCATAGATTGGAAATGCTATATTTATGCTAAAATTAAAGTATTTTTAATCTTGAATATAATAATTATGCTATCTATTGATGAACTAATCAAAGAAGCTTTATCTCTATCAAATACACAGAGAGCTTTTTTAGCAGAAAAATTGGTAGAAAGTCTAGAATTTGATATAGATGAAAAAATTGAAAACGCTTGGATGAGTGAGGCTAAAAAACGTAGAGATGAAATCTATAATGGTAATGTTTTTCCCATATCAGGAGAAGAAGTTTTAGCTGAGGTAAGGAAAATTTTAGAGCAATGAAATATGTTTTTCATCTTCTTTAGTCTCCATTTATAAGCAAATTTAAATAGCTTCTTGAATCGGTGCTATTAATTTATCATAACTTTTTGCTTGTGTATGATATTCTTTTAATGCAGGAGCGGGAAATTTATGAATGGCTGGATGAATCTGGTTATAAATCTAAGTTAGAACAAGTGCCATTTAAAAGTTTATTACCAAAACAAAGTATTGTAAATATCACTAATATTAATCTGGAACAAGATAAAATTGTCTTTCAATTTAATCTCACAATTCCCACATCAGAAGTTCCTGAATTATCCCTACAAGATTTGAAGGTTGACGAGCATCTGGATGAAAATCCAAATAATCATAATAATTAATCAAGTTATAGCAATTCCTACTGTTATGAGCTACATTTACGATCCCCCTAAATCCCCCTTAAAAAGGGGGACTTTGAATACTCCCCCCTTTTTAAGGGGGGCAGGGGGAGGATCTTATACCATTTATCAAAAACTTTTCTACATTTGATTGAGTAGGGACGTTTCGCTATGCGACATGAAACGCATTTTTGTTATGCAACGTCCGTACGGGAGTGTAGGGACGTTTTGCGCTCCGCAAAGCTCCGAAGTGCGCTGCGCGACATGTTTGCGCACTTCGCAGCTCCTCTGGAAGAGGCAGCATTCCGTCAGGATAACGCATTTTTGTTATGCAACGTCCGTAGGTCGTAGGAGGTAGGGACGTTGCATGCAACGTCCGTACGTAGTTAGTATCATTGTGGTTTTTGATTATGAAAACCGCTGTAATTTATAAAAATGGGAAAAAACCTTCTGGCTTCTGCTTTCTGCCTTCCTTGCACCAAAGTCTAATTATTTAGCAAAACATAATATTATATCATACTCCTTCCTAAATATTGTCAATTTTAGACAATCTCTCAAACTATGTTATGCTGAACAGCTTGCTATCACTAAGTTATAGAATTTATTTCATTTTGTCAAAAAATTTGTCGATCTTTACTGTCGATAATCGACACAGAATTTATTTTCCTAGGTTATAATTACTATCAGAAGAATTTATTAGTCATAAAAAATTTTTCAGGGAGGCCATTGTGGAGAATTTTTTTGATGGATAATCGGTAGTCCTTTGATGATTGTGATTTATTGTCAAGGCAAGCAACACTCATACCATAACTTTACAGCGCTTTTCAGTTGAGTAGACCACTAAATTCATTGTTAGGAGTCAGGAGTCAGGAGTCAGGAGTCAGGAGTTAGGAGTTAGGAGTTAGGAGTTAGGAGGTAGGGACGTTGCATGCAACGTCCGTACGGAGTTAGGAGTTAGTATCATTGTGGTTTTTGATTATGAAAACCGCTGTAAGTAACAGACCTCTCCAGAAAATAAACTTGCTTTTTATTTCAGATAAGCTAGGGTTTTAACGCGCGTCAGAAGGTAGGGACTAAGCATACTTAGTCCGTACAGAAGTCAGATAGGGGAGCCGTCGGATTGGGGACGTATGTTTTTTTCATTAATTGATAATTGATAATTGATAATTGATAATTACCTCTCCCTAAAAGGGAGAGGATTGACGAATAAGGAAAAGATTTATTTCTCTTGGTCGATTGGATATGGCGAGGAGACCTCGCCATCCCTCGACCGCTTTTT
>JASJEE010000295.1 GCA_030064835.1 Microcoleaceae cyanobacterium MO_207.B10
GTAGAGACCTTGCATGCAAGGTCTCTACAGGGTTTTCGCGGTTTGCTTGAAACGGGTGTGTTTAACCCAGATTTGGTATTAATTATTACCTCTTCTTAGAAAGAAGAAGTAAGATAGCATTTCTCATAAAGATGAAGTACATTTACGATCCCCCTAAATCCCCCTTAAAAAGGGAGACTTTGAAGGCTCCTCCCTTTTTTAGCGGTTCCCCCCTTCTCAAGGGGGGTTAGGGGGGATCTAAAACTGTACCTTACAGATTAGAGAACTGCTATATCAAAGCTTTTAGCTAAACCCGCCCCTACAAATTTTTCAACGTTTAATTAGACTTACCTACTTAGACTCAATACTACTTAATATCTCCAAAAATTCTTTAATAACTAAATCCGGTTCTAGAAAACACCTAAGATCCTCGTAATGTTTAATAATATCAATATTAGTATTTTGTAAGAAGCGATCGCTATTTTTTTCTGTCTGACTACCTACCCCATTATTTAATCCTTTTTCTGTCTCATCAATTTGGATAATTCCTAGTTTCCCTCCATAGTAAATCACAAAATTAGGCTGCAAATTGCACTTACCTTCTGGAGCGGTTAACCTAATATTTGGCTTCACGAAAAAAGTCACCCCTATACTGTCTAAAGCTTCGGCGATTTTTGTTTCAGCTTCTTGGAGTAAAGACTGAGAATGTTTAGAAAATGACGAGTTCTTATGATTATTTTCTGATTCTGGGGTAGTAATAATTCCGCTTTGATTTTCTTGTTCTTCAGCAGTGCTAAATTTATCTCTACATGATTCACAGCATTGAGATTGATTGACATTAACTAATTGTTTTTTTTCACTTACATTCTGTGTAGAATGACCTGTGCATTTCATCTCAAAAACATTACGATTAAAAGTAATATGCTGTCGCCTGAGATAACGATTAATCACTGACTTTAGATTACCTTTTTTTACTTTTTCACCAAAAGCAAATGATAGACATTTCCAAAGTTTAGATGCTGTAGATTTAATATATTCATATTCATGACCATAAACCTTTGCTATATCCTGATAAGAACATCTCCCCTGCCAACATTCCCGGAAGATAATCTCTTGTACATCTGTAAAATTACTGTCTTTATCTAAGACAAACTCTACTATATCCAAGACATCACTTACATTCATTGTTCCACTTTTTTGCCCAAATAATTTTCAACGAAAAGGCTATTATTTACAAATTAATAAAAATATAAATAGGTTACTTTTTAACACTTTTTATCACTGACAAATCCTCTCCAATATAAATATAGTAACTATTAGTAATCCAAATAATTTATTTCAAGTTTTTAAGTTTAAAAAAACTCATCAATTACTCAGAGGAATCTACCATGTTTATGCCAGGTGATATTAATAATTTAAGTGATTTAACGGGTGTTAATTCAGAAACAACAAATACAATTATACCAGAAATAGATATTAACAATCCATTAATATTTACTCCTAGTGCTGAATCATTGTCTGTACCAATTACACAGCTAAATGATTTAGATAATATAATTTTACCTGAAAATTTACCAATTTATGAACCAACACTAGACATTTCTACAGATGAATCAGTAGATACTTTGACTGGCGAGGCAATCGGACAGGCGATTAATCAAGCTGTAATTCAAGGCTATCAATATTTACAGGGATTTGCAGCAACCCCAGAATTTGAAGCGAAGATGGATTTGGCCTTTGGGGAAAATTGGGACAAAGAGGCCAATATTAGTCTGCCAGAAATCGCAGTTATTTCATCTGCCGAGATTAATGGAGCCAATGGTGCATTTGCTGAAGCAACCAATACTGTTTATCTATCTAAGGAATTTTTAGCCCAAAACTTGGAGAATATTGGAGAAGTAACGGATGTTTGGTTAGAAGAGTTTGGACATTATATTGATTCGCAGATAAATATTGTTGATGCCCAAGGGGACGAGGGAGCAATTTTTAGTGCCGTGGTGCAAGGGAAAGATTTGAGTGAGGCAGATATTGAGGCGTTGAAGAGTGAAAATGATAAGGCGTTTGTAGAGATAGATGGGGAAATCTTAGAGATTGAGAATAATTACCAATGGGTAAGCTACACAATTCAGCCTGGAGATAGTCTTTCACAGATTGCTCTAAATACAACGGGTGATGCTAATCGTTATTGGGATATTGCTAATTACAACGGTATTAGTAACCCAAATCTTATTTACGTTGGTCAGCAAATTTTGGTTCCAGGCAATAGCTCAACGGGAAATACTGTAGGTGTAACAACCGGAAATAATGATAATTGGCAATCTTATACGGTACAACCAGGAGATTCTCTCTGGGCAATTGCTCAGAGGACGACAGGAGATGGCAATCGTTACTGGGATATTGCCAACTATAACGATATTGATAATCCGAGTGCTATTTACGTTGGTCAGGAAATTTTGGTTCCCGGCAATAGCTCAACGGGAACTTCTGTACGAGTAACAACTGGGGGTAGTTCGGGAACAAGCAATAGCAGCCCCTTTAACACGCTCCCAGGCAGTCCTATTCTTCCCGATGGTATCGTTGATGATAGTTCTCCAGATCCTATCCCAGTAGATATATATCCCACAGTAAATAGTGTAATAGAAAGCTCAAACCGTCCCGAATCATACAATATTGCTTTTGAGCGCATAGACAGTCCTGGCTATATTGAAAATAATGTAGACACATGGATTGTAATTCATGGTTGGGACAGTTCAGCAGGAAACTTTAATGACTTAGCTAGTGCAATAGAAGGATATGATGATGGTAATTATCGCCAGGTACTTACACTTGATTGGAGTAGCATGGCAAACACGGGAGGACTACTTGAGTTCCAGGGAATATCACCACAGGGAAGGAACAATCTCCACGACGCTGCTATTTGGATAGAAGAAGTTGCAGAGGCTGCAGTTGAGCAACTTAACGAGTGGGGATTTGATCGTAACAAAATTAATCTGGCGGGTCATAGTCTAGGAGCATACGTTGCTTATGAAATATCAGAGGAATTAGGGCACGTTAATAATCTGGTGGCACTAGACCCCGCAAATAGCACTGCCGGGGGATATAAAGGATGGTATTTGAGTGCTGATGAAATTGATTTCAGCAGGTATTCTGGAAGGTCTTGGGGTTTTTACAGTAGTCCAGCAGGAAATGAGAATATAGCCCGTACTGCTGACGAATCTTTCAAAATAGACTTTTTTGCAGCTAACCCTAACGAAAGTCATCGTGTTGTTAGAGACCTTTGGAAGCATATGCTAGAAAATCCAAGTGGAGAGATTAGCCAATATTTCGGACTCGAAGATATCAACGAGTATGATAAACCTTGGCCAGTTGACGATCCCGGTTCTTGGTCTGACTTTGAAGCTATTATATATGCTAAAGACCTCTATAGCTATAGCTTAGGAAACTCTTATTGGGTTCCCGAAATGTTGACAGAGCGAACTTTTTTCCCTAACTTGAGAATAACAGAAACAACTGTAGCCGCCTAAAAGCTTTTAACTTAATCAAATAGCCTTTAGTTTTCCTAATAGCGATCGCTCTTTCTCAACAACAAGAGCGATCGCTTTCCCCATTCCTTAAGTTAACTCATTTGCTTTAAGTCTTCCTTCCAAAGGTTCCTACTCATCCTCAAGTAACCAAAATTAAGCATCATTATAATTATCACTCTCAAAAATGACGCGATAACCCTCAGCCGGATCGTAAATACAACACCTTCCGTCTATAGCACCAAGTAGCAAAAGAATATAGGGAGGAGACAAAGCAGGGTCTATCCATACTTCAGTAAACTTCCAATTATCTTTCACTGGGTCGAGTTCTGGGGATAAGATGGTATTGGTTTTGTTCATTTATTTTAATTTCACCGTAATAAAGCGGAATGCGACTTTATCATTTATAAAAAAATGTTTATAAGCTTTTTTTGAGAGAAGATAAATATTAAAAATTAGCCGCTGAAAAAAAGAAGTTATTTAATTTATTATTGCACTTCAAGACTAAACCGCAACAATAATAAAAACCCTATTATAAATTAGCCAATATCTCATTTATTACCTACATTCACTTCATGTTAATATCTAATAATAGGGAAAACGCTTAATTTTTTTTGATAGACATTAATATAGAGATAGAACCCTCTAATTTGTGAGTATGAGTTATTGTCTAAATCCTCAATGCCAAAATCCCCAAAATCCTGAAGGGACATTATACTGCCTCGCCTGTGGGTCAAAATTACTACTCAGAGAAAGATATCGCCCCATCAAACCTATTGGTCGAGGTGGCTTCGGTAGAACTTTTTTTGCCGTAGATGAAGATAAACCTTCCCACCCACCCTGCGTCATCAAACAATTTATGCCTCAAACTACAGGCGACCCCAAAAAAGCAGCCGAATTATTTCAACAAGAAGCTGTAAGATTAGACGAACTTGGTAAACATCCCCAAATTCCCGAATTATTAGCTCATTTTGAACAAGATAATTATCAATATTTAGTACAGGAATTTATCGACGGTTTTAATTTAGCTCAAGAATTAACTAAAAAAGGGCCGTTTAACGATACTCAAATTAGACAAATTTTGCAGGAATTATTACCAGTTTTACAATTTATTCACGAACATAAAGTAATTCATCGAGATATTAAACCAGAAAATATTATTCGTCGCATTTCTCCCCCGGAAACTACAGGTTGGATGACTAATAATAATCAATTAGTATTAGTTGATTTTGGCGCGGCAAAAGTGATTACAGGAACTTCTTTAATGCAGCCAGGAACAATAATTGGCAGTCCGGAATATGTAGCGCCAGAACAGGTGAGAGGTCATGCTATTTTTGCCAGCGATATTTATAGTTTGGGGGTGACTTGTATTTATTTATTAACTCAAATATCTCCTTTCGATCTATTTGATGTAATGAAGGATAAATGGGTGTGGCGAGATTATTTGAGTCAGTCTATTAATAGTATGGTGGCTCGAATTTTGGATAAGATGTTGGTAACAAATCCTAAAATGCGT
The DNA here is from genome assembly GCA_030064835.1 of Microcoleaceae cyanobacterium MO_207.B10. Taxonomy (GTDB): domain Bacteria; phylum Cyanobacteriota; class Cyanobacteriia; order Cyanobacteriales; family Microcoleaceae; genus JASJEE01. The sequence continues at coordinate 5,017 of JASJEE010000295.1, forward strand.
TATCAGTCGGCAGCAGATGTCATCAAAGAGCTGAACCCAAACCAAACCGTCGCGACTATTTCTACTCCCATACCAACCCCCACGAAAACGCCAACAAGAACGCCAACCCCTCCCCCTACTCCCACTAGACCTCCAATACCAACTTTTCAACCCTCCAGACAGACGAATAATTCTATGACTGCGCCGCCTCATGTGGTGCAACCGACCGTTATCCCCGAACCACAAAAGTCTACCTGGAAATGCGTGTTAACCCTGACCGGACATTTTGACTCGGTAAATTCGGTAGCATTTAGTCCGAATGGGGAGACTTTGGCAAGTGGGAGTCGCGATAAGACGATTGAAATTTGGGATATGCGTCAGGGGAAACGTTGGTATACTCTCACTGGTCATGGTGACTCAGTACAAAGGGTAGCGTTTAGTGCAAATGGGGAAATGTTGGCAAGTGGGAGTCGCGATAAAACGATTGAAATTTGGGATATGCGTCAGGGAAAACGTTGGTTTACTCTGATGGGTCATTCTGACTGGGTGGATACGGTGGCGTTTAGTCCGGACGGTCAGGTGTTAGCGAGTGGGGGTCGGGATAAGACAATAGAGGTATGGAATTTGCAGAAAGCGAAGCGGTGGTTTACTTTGGTTGGTCACGACGACCGGGTTTATAGTGTTGCTTTCCATAAAAATGGTGGCATATTGGCAAGTGGGAGTCGGGATAATACGATTAAATTATGGGATATGGAGAAAGCGAAGGAGTTGTTTTCAGTGAAGGCGCATTCTGACTGGGTGCGGGCGATCGCTTTTAGTGCTGATGGCGGAATATTGGCTAGTGGCAGTCGGGATGGTACGATTAAGTTATGGCAGGTTTATGGTGGGGAACTTATTTCCACACCTGTGCAAAATTTGAAATATGGTATGAGTGATGTTTTATCGGTTGCTTTTAGTCCGAATGGAAAAATAGTTGCTGGTGGGTATCGGAATGGAATTATTAATTTATGGGATGTTTTGACTGGAGAATTATTGGAAACTCTTAAGGGTCATTCTAGTGATGTGTTATCGGTGGCGTTTAGTCGGGATGGCAGCAGTTTGGCAAGTGGGAGTAATGATAAAACAATTAAAATTTGGCAAGTTCCTGGGTAAAAATCTTAGGTTTTAGGTGGTAGGTCGTAGGTATGACAGAGAACAAGTAAAATAAAATGTTCTAATCCTTTGGCACCCGAATTTTACTGTCACAATATTTCTTGCATTTGGTATTATTTTTTTAACTTAATAAATCAAAACAATGCTTGTAGAACTTAAAAGGTTAAGCATACCTCCAGGACAAAAAGTATTATTAAAAGATGTAAGCTGGCAGGAATTTGAAGATATTCTTGCAGACTTAGGAGAAAGTCGTGCCTCTCGAATATTTGATGCTAATAATACTTTAGAAATTATGACTCCCTTACCAGAACACTAAACCCGAAAATTCTTGATAGGAGATTTATTAAAAGCACTGATGGAAGAGTTAGATATTTAATTTTGGTCTCTCGGTTATACCACTTTCAAGAATGAATTAATAAGTCAAGGTATAGAACCTAATGACTGTTTTTATATTGAAAATGAAGCAGCAGTAAGAGGTAAATAACGTATAGATTTAACTATAGACTTACCCCCAGACTTAGCTATAGAAATAGATGTAACTTCTCGGACTCATCCCGATATTTATGAAAATTTAGGAGTGCCCGAACTTTGGAGATTTGAAAAGGGAAACTTGAAAATATATGTATTGGAAAATAGCAAATATGTAGAATCAGAAATTAGTCCCCATTTCCCTAATTTAGGCTTAACATAAATTATCCCAGAATATCGCGATAACTGTCAAAGCATGGGCAGAAATAAAACTATGAAAAAAATTTCGCGCCTGGGTAAGAGAACAAACCAATAATACTTAATTCCATTTATCCAATATTTTTCTATACTAATTCTAAATGATTTGTGAAAAAAACTATAGGGCTTTGGTCTCCAAATCCCATTTTTGCTTGGGTATGGAGACCAAAGCCCTACAAGAAAATATTACCGCCTATTTAGGATTGTACCAATTTAAAAAAAGAATGTTATGCTTCAGAAAACTTCAACTATTAAGTAATTAATATTTTTTTTCCACTTTATTCCTTTTATAGTCAGCCTTTATCTTCGTTTTTCCTATTATTTCACCACACCAAACACCCCATACCCTACACCCAAGATTGATAATATTTGTAGCAAACATTTATGAATTTGGTATTACTATATATAAATTTATTTTCAAATATTCCTGTTTTTCTAGGATATATAAATCTTGTCCATGTTATATAAAATCCGGTAGGATTGGTATAATTTAGATGGTTAATTAGGAATCAGGAGGAAAAAGAATGTAGAAAGATTTACGTTGTGACTGAATATGAAAGATTTTTTTTATACCGAATTAAGAGAATTTGATATTAAAATCAGGAGTTTATAATTATTTCGATATGTCATTGTGAATTGAGGAAGTAATCTCTAAATATTGGGATAAAACTAGGGTTATTAAAGCAGACAATATTCAACATCAAGCTTAGGAATTGCTATGATATTATACCAATTTTAAAAAAGAATGTTACGAATGGTAAGGGCGATAAAAAGACTTTTAATAAGATGTACCTTTGACAAAAAAGATTATTTCCGACCTAAAACATGGTATTAAAGGAATTCCCATGCGACTCCTGTACG
>JASJEE010000296.1 GCA_030064835.1 Microcoleaceae cyanobacterium MO_207.B10
CGGCGTTGCTGATTTGGGGTATGATTTATATTTATTAGCGATCGCGCTCACTATTAAATAGTAAGTATTCTAGATTGTTGAGTTTTTATTTTCATACCTTGATTCAGCAACGCCGAAAAATCCAGGGGGGTTTATACAAATCAAGTTCCCCTGGTGGCTAATTTAGTTATCTAGACATAGAAGGCTTGGTATAATCCCGATGCTTCCTTTCGGGAGAGCGGGGGACTTCCCACCAGGGTCGTTAAATCTGTTATGCCTTATACTTTCTGCCCTCTGTCATCTCTATTCGACAGTGTGACCTGCAGCAGTAATTACTTGCTTGATTGACTCCTCAGATGCTTTGGTGTCCACTGTCACCAATTTATTCTCTACATCAACTTGGACATCAGCTTCAGACTCATGAGTTTTGATTGCTTTAGTAATAGTATCTGCACATCCACCACAAGCAATAGATGGAACTTTTAATTGCATTGCCATAATTAAACCAACATATTTTATCTAACAATTTGTAAATTAGTATAGCAGCAGTCAAAAGATTCTGGAATTGCCTTGAATTATTTCTCTCTATCAGTAGAGAAATAATTAATTATTCAAACCAGTTCTTAACTCCAAATGAATCTTTTTTCATCCTGCTTTAGACATAAAGACTAGCAACATATTCCCCATAACCGTTATAAGGTAAAGTAGGACGTTTTTCCCAAGACCAACTCGCACCCTCACTTAATACTTTCTCCGTTGCTTGTGACCATCGGGGGTGGGGTACATTCGGATTAACATTTGCTTCAAAACCATATTCATTTGGTATTAAAGTATTCCAAAATGTTGCTGGTCTTTGTTCTACAAATTCAATTTTGACAATTGATTTTGCACCTTTAAAACCATACTTCCAAGGAATAACTTCCCGCAAGGGCGCTCCATTTTGTTTAGGCAATGATTTACCATACATTCCCACAGCAAAAAAAGCTAACTCATTCGCCATTTCGTCAATTCTTAACCCTTCTGTATACGGCCAAGGGTAGCCATTCGCCCAAAAACCAGGACCTTTAGTAATATCTGCATCATAAAAAGAGGTAAAACGAACATATTTAGCTGTGGATGTTGGCTCCACATCTGCCATTAATAACTTCATGGGAAACCCTAACCAAGGCACCACCATTGCCCATGCTTCAACACACCTAAACCGATATATTCGTTCTTCGAGAGGAAATTTTTTGGTCAGTTCATCTAGATCGTAAATGCGAGGATTTTTGACTAAACCTGTGACTTCCACTTTCCAGTTTTCCGTGGGTAAAGCTTGGGCGGCTTCCCAAATTGACTTTGAACCCCCAAATTCGTAAAAGTTGTTATACTTTGTGGCAAGAGCCTGATCTGTTATGGGTCGGTCAACTTCCGAAAAGTTAGGATTACGGATGAATTTTGAAGAGATTGGTAAAGTTTTGGAGCCTGAAATTGGTGGGCTTTCAGATTTAAGGCCACAAGCTGTCAGAGTAGATAAAGCTGTAGCGCCCAAACCAGCTCCAATTAAGTTTTTCATAAACCGACGGCGGTTGAGATAAGCTGTTTCTGGAGTTATCTCTTTTTCTGGAATTTCCCAAGATTTTTTGATCCGGATTAGAGCCATGTTTAATTGTTAGTTACTATGGGGTTTTAGTTTAATACTGAAAGTTGCAAATTTTATTATCTATATTACTAGATATTTGCTAAAATGGCAAAGTGATTAAACTAATTTAATTTAATTGGAAAGGCAATTTGTCTACTGCTTGCTCAAGTTTTATATGGATTCATTTTTGGGATAAAAATCAAGATATTTGAGTTTGAGTTAATCTAATTTTTTGCCAAAAATAATGTTTGTTAAATCACAAAAACTAGAAAATTTTATCATCAAGTTTGAGTGTATTTTGAGAATAAGCAAACGGATAATAGGATTACTGAAGATAAATAAATTGTGACACAAGTAACATTTAACTAGGTCTCGGAGATTTAACGACAGTATGTATACTTTTGTGAAGAGTAAAAATTAACTATTATTTAGACTCAACAAATGTATAAAAACTCTTGATATAGTAAAATTTATCTTGACAGCAAGACAGGGGTAAATTGATAAATAACCCTTTATTATCGAGATTAGGATAACTAAAAATTATTATAGTTGCCAAAGAAAAATGCTTGTTAAATTCACCCCAGACAACTTTTAAATTGTAAATATTGAAAGTCTGGGAAGCAGTACAACCCCTAGCACTCTCATCCTGTTTGTAGCTAACATCTAAGAAATATTATCATAGAGCAAATATGCTAATTGATTGCTGATTATGAATCATCGCATCAATCCTCACAACCAGAATCCTGAAGACGCTGATAAACATATTGTCGGCCACAATCAGACAATAGGAGGGTTATCAAACTGCCCACCTATACTAAAAGAACGTTACCAAGCCATCAAACCCTTGGGTGAAAGTGTTTGGAGCCATACATTTCTAGCCGTAGACCAAGACAAACCCTCAAAACCGCCGTGTATTATTAAAGAGTTTGTCAACCTCGACGACAGAAAAGACTTAGTTTTTCAGGGTCAAGGAGTTATTCCTACATTTAGCTGTGACCCAGTGCAGCTAGATAAAATCGGCAAACATCCTCAGATTCCTGAATTATTAGCCTCTGTGGAACATGATGGCCACCGTTACCTCGTACAAGAGTTCATTGAAGGCCGAAGTTTGGCCACAGAACTGATAGAAGATGGTGTTTTTAGTGAAAGTAAAATTTGGCAAATATTAAATCAGTTATTGCCAGTATTGGAATTTGTCCACGAGCATCACCTGATTCATGGAGATATTAAACCAGAAAATATTATTTGTCGAACCAAACCAGGCACAAATATCGAGGAATTTGTGTTAGTTGATTTTGGTGTCACCACTTCTGTAACTGGAGACCTATTATCAATAGGAAGTATTAATGGTTCTGCTGAATATGCTGCCCCAGAACAAACCCAAGGAAAAATCTATAAAAACAGTGACTTATATAGTTTAGGAGTAACCTGTCTCTACCTGTTAACAATGGTTTCACCCTTTGAGCTGTTCGATATCAAAGCAGACAAATGGGTGTGGCGAGATTATTTGAAACATCCTATTAGTCGGTATCTCGGTCGCATCTTAGATAAAATGGTGCAACGAGACCATCGTCAACGTTATCAGTCAGCAGCCGAAGTTATAAAAGATATCAAGCACGGACCGACACCAGCAGATGTCATCCTGCAAAAACCTCGTTGGGCGGTAACTGCTTGGGGAGCAGCCTCGATCGCCGTATTGTCATTAGTTCTCAATTCTGGCTTACCATCTCCTCAAAGAGAAGCAACTATTTCAGCTTCATCGTCAGACACCATAACTGTGATTCCTGAACTAGAGCAGGAATTGCCTCAACCACAAATAAATGACTTTGAATCTGAGATCACTAAACTTCCACCTTTACCAGCATATAGCGGAATCGCAGAACAACTTTCTCCACTGCGAATATTAGCGACAACTTCCGGACCAGTTTGGTCTATAGCGACCAGTCCCGATGGTAGCAAGGTTGCTAGTGGGAGTACAGATGGAACTATCCAACTATTAAGTTTACGCAGTGGCAGAAATTTAGGCACATTATCAGGACATGACGGTCCAGTCTGGTCTGTTGCCATTAGCCCCAATAGTCGTACATTAGTTAGTGCTAGTGGTGACGGTACGATTAAAGTGTGGGATCTATATACTAAGTCATTGAAAAATACCTTGTATGGTCATCTCAAAGGTGTTTTCTCTGTGGCTATTAGTCCTGATGGAAATACGATCGCTAGTGTCAGCGAAGACAAAACTATTCAACTATGGGATTTGAATAGTGGTCTAAATTTGTACACCCTTTATGGACATTCAGATGAGGTTCAGTCAGTTGCTTTCAGTCCCGATGGTAAGACCTTAGCTAGTGGTAGTAATGATGGTACTGTTAAGCTTTGGGATTGGCGTTACGGCAAACTGATTCGTACATTAAAAGGTCACAATGGACCCGTATGGTCTATAGCTATTAGCCCTGATGGTAATACTTTAGCTAGCGGTAGCTGGGATAATACGATTAAACTTTGGGATTTAGATAGTGGTAATTCTCAACCACGAGTAAGTTGGCGACCTCAACGTACTTTGATTGGTCATTCGGAGAAAATACAATCTCTCAAGTTTAGCCCTGATGGCAGCACCCTAGCTAGTGGAGATTTCGAGGGTACGATTAAACTCTGGCAAATTCATACAGGTGGTTTGATGGGAACTCTCAAAGGTCATTCTTCTTGGGTTAATTTAACTTTTGACCCTCAAAGTAAGACTTTAATCAGTGGTAGTTTTGATGACACAATTAAGGTGTGGCGTTTTTCTTCCCCCAGGTTTTAAGTTTTTTTGATGACAGTTATTTAATATTTATTTATCGCAGCGATCGCTCCTGTTTTATGGTAGGGAAAAGGAGAGCGATCGCTTTTTAATGAATGCTATTTGAATTATAAAAATGTGGTTTGAATGATTTAATCGCTCCAGTTTTTTGGTCGAGAAATGGATCGCGATCGCTTCCTACTGAGATAGCTCAGAATTTTTGAATTTAGCTCTCGAAAGCATACCAACCAGGTCCTTCAAAGGTAAAACCGGGAACATTGGCAATAACGTTGTCTTTGTTTTCTTCGGTGCCTGTAAAAAAGTGAACTGGGGTTCCTGTTGATGCAGAGGAATTTTCGTTGAAAAAGCGGTAAACGGGAACTGCATCAGCAGGAGCGGTAGTTTCGGAAAAAGCGTAGAAGGCTATACCATCATTTTCTAGCACTGGAAACTGACTTGTAATTTCGTCCGGGGACTGGAGGGTGTAGAAAAATGTACCCGTTTGTTGGTTTTCAAAGCGGTATACTGGTAATGCTCCTGTAATATCAGAAGAGGGGGTGTTAAATTCTACTCCTTCGTAGCGATAGCGGGGGTTGTTTTGGCGATCGCTAAATTCTGCTTTACCAATGTTGATAGTAGCAATGTGCTAATGATAACCTAGTAGTACCAAAACCTGAGACTGGCCTTACTTGATCGACATACATTACTGGAAAATATGTACTAGGAATATAAGGATATGTAAATACAGGATCACTATTATCTCTGATAATCATTTGTCCATCAAATCCTGCGCTTCTATAAAATGGTGATAATCTATAACTATCATTTCTCAAATAATCTTCAACAAAGTCTTTAACTAGACTATGTTTCGTGAATGGATCGGGTTCACAAAACACATCATCATAAATAATTTCAAAAGATTGATCGGCTGTCATCGCCCTTTCAGGAGAACCTAAGGCACTACCCACAAATGCCCAAGAATTATCTGAAACTTCTGAAAAATCAATATTTCTTGTTATATACCATCCTGGAACATCTGCGGCTGGATCTAAAGCAATAATGTTATTCACGCCTCCATAATTCATACGGGCAATTTCCCAAGATACATAGGAACCAAGACTGTGACCAACTAGGTTAAGATTATCGCCAGATATTCCTAACTCACTCAGCATACTTGTTGCTGTTTCTGCTACTGGTTGAATCCAAGGAGTAGACTCTCCTAAGCCAGCAAACCATGACTCTGGGTTAAAAAACTCAGCACCGTTATTAGTTGCACTTCTCCAATCTAAAGTTAAAACCTGGTGGTCATCAGGGGCATAACTTTTTACGGCATTTGCTAAACTTTTCATATTTTCTGAATTGCTCTGATTACCATGAATAACCAACCATGTAGGAGTATTGCGTTTGATAATTGATTGGATGATCTCTCCATGATCAATTGATTGAATGCTAATTTCTTTTGTTTCACCATTGTCCTTTCTGGCAGTTCCAGGTATTTGCGATACTCCAGAATAAGTGGCACTTGAAGAATTATTCGTTTGAGTTGGCAAACTTTCAATTGTTGGAGGAGGAACAATTGTTTCAGTTGAGTTATCTTGAGAAATTAGATATTGAGGAATCCGAATTGTATCATTAGGGTCAATTTAACTAGGATTGGAAATGTCGTTATACTCAGCAATCACTGAGTAATTCAAGCCATTATCAGTAAAACGAGTAGCAATGTCCCAGAGGTTATCTCCCACCTCTACTGTATATATGAAGTCGTTAGAATTTCCAGTTGTCTCTCCTCCAGTTGTTACAGTTGAGTTATCTTGAGGAATGAGATATTGAGGAATCCGAATTGTATTACCAGGGAAAATTACATCGGGATTGGAAATACCGTTATACCCAGCAATCGCTGAGTAATTCAAGCCATTATCAGTAAAACGAGTAGCAATATCCCTGAGATTATCTCCATACTCTACTGTATATATGAAGTCGTCAACTGAACTTGCGCGTCGTACCGCATCAGATTCTATACTCTGTCCTGTCAAAGCATCTACAGTTGAAGTATTAGAATTATCAATACCTAATACTTCCCCACTAATTCCATTCTCTGCTAAAGGCAAAATAATCTTATTGTCGTCTACAACTTCAACAGTCGGAATAATAATCTCCGTAGTCACATCACTACTAGGAATATTATTTATCCCTAACGTATCAGTTTCTTCATTACCAAAACCAGCGATCGCCTGGTTTAAAAATTCTTCTGGCTCAAAATTATTCATGGTATAACTTCCCTATTTATTAACATTAGTAGCGCAGTGTTTATTCAACAAACGGAAGAACTAGAAATTAATTAATTAATTAATTAACTTATCTGATTTATTCAAGCTTTCCTAAATATCCCTCCTAAATCTTAATTCTTAATCTCCCCTTAGTAAGCGGGGTTGGGGGGATAAAATTCTTTCCTAAATATCCCTCCTAAATCTTAATTCTTAAGCTCCCCTTACTAAGGGGGGTTGGGGGGATAAAACTCAGTAGAAAGCTTTGACAAATTGGTATTATATCGACTCTAATTCCTCCTCATTTAAATCAATTCATAATTCACCAAATACGAGAAATTATCTAGATCGGTAATTTTCTGGAGATGGCGATCGCTATTGGAAAAATTTTCAATATTTACACTTAATTTGCCTGATTTAAGTGATTTTTTTTTTACCTTCAATAAATTAATCATAACTGAGTAAAAACTAACATTCAACTAGCAAAAGCTAGGAATTTTGGTTATGCTTAGGTTAGGCGTTTATCTACCTAGCAGAAAATGGCATCAAAAAAAGATGAGATTTTTGCTGAAGCTCGAAAAGACTGGGATTTAGAAAGACTTTATCAGGCTTTAGCTGCAGTTAAACGAAAAATCTCTCCTGGCTCTCGCAAGGGATTAACGGATACAGAAAAGCTTTATTTACGGGGTATTCTCTGTGGTCATAGTCCTGCAGAAATAGCTAAGAAACTATTTAGAAGTCCTAAAGGTGTTGAGGTGTATGTGTGCAAAACTTTATACCACTACCTTAAAGAACTTTTGGATACATCGAGCGAACAGATGGGAAATTGGAGAAATATCCATACATGGTTGGAAGATGCGGGATATAAAACGCTATTGTCTATGGAGTCTCAATTAAATAATCATTCTTTACCTACGGAAGCATTAGTCAAAATAGTTAATATGGGTTTTGATAACTCAAAAACATTAGAGACTGTTTGTAAAAGGAATATTAAATCCAGGCGTAGGGTGGGGAGGGTGAGGCGCCAATAATTATGAATCCTAGCCAAAATTTAAGTTTCCGCACCCCACCCACCGA
>JASJEE010000285.1 GCA_030064835.1 Microcoleaceae cyanobacterium MO_207.B10
CGGCGTTGCTGATTTGGGGTATGATTTATATTTATTAGCGATCGCGCTCACTATTAAATAGTAAGTATTCTAGATTGTTGAGTTTTTATTTTCATACCTTGATTCAGCAACGCCTAAATTTTCTACTACCTATTTAATTTGTAATATTCTGATAGGAGTTATATCAAGTAACATTAATTAACCGCAATGTAGAGAAGTTGGATGCAAAGTCTCTACGGAGTTGGGGAAAGATTGTTTATTACAGTTATTTAATGAGACATGATATTAGAAGTCAGAATTTAAAAGATTTTTAATTAAAATTAACTATGATAAAAATAAAGCGCTGTATTTGCTTTGCTTTTTGCTAACTGTTGAAGCACTAATTTTTGAATGCTTACCTTCAACTTTACTTCAATTAAGACCTATCTGTTAAAAATTTTTCACAAAATTCATATTCCTGATTAAAAATTAGATAAATGATTCAGAGAGTTTTTACTGATAACTGATAACTGATAACCAATAATTGAAATGACACCTTTTGAGACTAAACTTAGTACAAATTTAACAAAGAACAAGATAACAAAGAACAAGATTACAGTTTTACAAATTAATCTAGGCAAACGTTGTAATCTTGCCTGTACTCATTGTCATGTAGAAGCAGGACCAAAACGAACAGAAGAACTTTCCTCAGAAATTTGTCAACAATTAATAGAATTAATTCATAAATTTCCCCAAATTAAAACAGTTGACCTAACTGGGGGAGCGCCAGAAATGAATTATGGTTTTAAACCATTAGTTGAAGCAGCTAGAGCAGAAAATAAAGAAGTAATTGTTCGTTCAAACCTAACGATTTATTTTGTCCAAGGATTTACAGATATTCCTCAATATTGCGCTGAACATAAACTCAGAATAGTTGCATCTTTACCTTGTTATTTAGAAGATAATGTCAATAAAATGCGGGGTTATGGTGTTTATAATGAATCGATTCGTGCTTTGCAATGGTTGAATCAGTTAGGGTATGGAAAAAATCCAAATCTCATCTTAGATTTAGTTTATAATCCTCCGATTTCTACTAAAGATAAGTTTGCTCTTCCTCCTAATCAGAAAAATTTAGAGCAAGACTATAAACGTTATTTACAAGAATATTTTCACATTGAGTTTAATCAACTGTTTACAATTACTAATTTACCTATTGGCAGAACTAAGTTATATCTGAAAAATCGACAAATATATCAGCCTTATCTGGATTTTTTGGAGTCAAATTTTAATTCTGATACTGTAGAAAATTTAATGTGTCGGAATGAGTTATCAGTGGATTATTTAGGGAATATCTATGACTGTGATTTTAATCAAATGGAAAATTTTCACGCTCAAACTAGAGAAGGTGAAAAAATAACAGTAACTAGGTTATTAGAAGCTAATAGTTTAGACTTAATAGAACAAGTACAGACAGCTAATTATTGTTATGGTTGTACGGCAGGTTGTGGCTCTAGTTGTGGTGGGTCATTGGTATGATTGCCAAAATATTGCTATATTTGCTGAATATTTGAGTTATTCAGTCATTAGTTATAGCGTTTCCCAACCTCATGAAGTAATACCAAATTCAAAAAATCTTGTTACAGTAAAATTCGGAAGCTCAATGGAATCGGAATATTTACACTTGTTCTATTAATTCTATTAAGACCTACCACCTAGCACGTACCACCTAAAACCTATAACCAAGTAATGTCAGAATATTTTATGAAAATGGTATTACCCTTCGGGAATCTCTGCTAACACTCCGTACTGCTATGCGGAATCAAGCTACAACCCAACTTACTTTTTTAGGTGTGTCGGTCTAGTAGTGGATTGACACATCTAAAAAATGGTGCGTTACGACGGATTTCTAAATCTGTTTCAGAATCTGAATTTAAGCCGTCTAACGCATCCTACCATTTTGCTACAATTTTGCACAAAATTAGCTGTCTCGATCCAGTAGGAATATATTTAACTCCGCAACTTCAGCATCTCAGCAGTTAAAGCTAAACTTTCTTCATACAACATATCCCGACCCCAACGTTGTAATTGTTGGGCCATTAAAGCTTCTGCCTTCTGATCGGTTAATGCTGTTACCTGCTCGGTCAAACAAGACTGCGCCTTACCACCAGACTCTAACCGCATACAACCAGTAGTTTCAGAACACAAAATTGTGCAACAATCAGCTTCAGCATCTGGATTACTCGAACCTAAACGTAAACCGACTAAATCTCCCGGAATTTCCCCAAAGTCAGCAGTAGGAATTGCTGCTAGTTCTGCAAAAATCTCTTTATTATTACTCCCTGTAAATTTGATATGGGTAATATCATAATCACCACCCACCTCTGTATAAGAAACTGGTTGCCAATTCAGACGACTAGCAAACCAACCCAAAAACATTAGTGCTTGAGCAGCATTTCCTTTTTCATAGTCAAGAGTAATAGTGTCAACTTCCCATAAAGCTGCCCTGCGTTTTGGAGGGTCAAAAGTAGCAGCAATTAATTCTTGCCAAGCTGAAAGACGATGCCAGTTAAGGTCGGCAATGTAGGTTTCATTTTCAATCAAATCCTGCATCTTTAAAAATTCTGATTCAGGATCGGAAAAATAACAAGAGTCCATAATTATGCAGTTGCTGGCTTCACACAAACCGCGAAATAATTCCTGCTCTGTGTTAGGAGTCGCTTTCCACCAGACAAACTTCGGTAGATCACGAATCATTAGGGATGTTACTGTTTCGTCTACCCTTTCCATTGCTGATTTTGTCCCCCGCAGAGTCACATATTCGCTGCAAACTAGATTGGAACTATTATGCTTTTGGATGGGACAATAAGCGGACACTTGAGCTGTAACTCCCGTGTCTTCTTCCCCAATTGTTGGGCAGAGAGTAATGATGCGACAGGGGTTTTGAGTGGCAATTGCATCTGCCAAACTAAATCCCCTCAAATTGAGGTTTGTGATTTTTTGACGGCTTTCAGGTTGTTTGGCAAACTCTTCCCGCAATTTACCCAGGGTTTGGGGGTCTACTCTGCCTGTAATTGGTAGTTGATAGGCTCTTTGTGCCTCTTTGATTCCATCTCTGGTTTTTGGTCCATGTATACCATCAATAGGACCATCATAGAATCCTAGTCCCCCTAGCAATTGTTGGAATTCTTCTGGTTCATAAATTACCATGCTAAAGGTGGCTGCTCTGGTGGCAACAGGTGCTGGTTTACCTCCATTTTGACTGAGCCAGATTTGACTTAGTTCTGCTTCTATTTCTCCTAGAGATATATCTTTTGGTTTTTGTAAGGCAACTATTGGTGTAGTCATATTCTTGTTTGTCCTGAATGTGAGTGTTTATTTGTCCTTTTGTGTTTATCCTGCTTGTTAAGGATAATCTGAGAATTTATTGTCTTTGGGATTGATTGACACTCCAGGGGATAAATCCGCGTGGATTCTGACGGTTGTAAAAACAGGGGATAAATACACCTGTTTTTACTTCTCATCATATGATATTAAAATCAAACTGTACGGTCTAGTTTAAAAAGAGAGTCCATACCATGAATATCGTTTGTATATCTGTCATAGCGACTATAATCATATTATCTGACGAAATTATCAATGGCAAATTACAACTATCCAGGCGGTTGTTTAAGTGGATAGAAAAAATAGGCGATCGCTCACAAGAGAATACTCAGAGTACAGTTGAGTCAGAATAATGTTATGACTGAGATTCAACTGTCAATATTATTCACTGCTAATGACTAATTTTCCTGAAGCAAGATTAATTAGTCATTAGTATTTTTGTGGGAGATATTTTTTAAGAAGTAACAAGTAAAATGTAGATACATACTGTCAAGAGGGAAAACTGATGTTGGAAACAATTTTTTCATCATAGAGTAGTAGAATAACGATTTGGGTTTAGCTATTCTAGCTTTTTTCTTTAGTCAAATTTTGACTTATTTGTTCTAAAGGAGGTGTAAAAACTTCTACTTTATGTTCATTAACAGTTTCAGTAAAAATAAGTTCTGAACATTGGGAACGTAAAGATTTCCACAACATTGTTTCTTCGTAATGTTCAAATTCTGCTGGAATATAATCTAATAGAGTTTTAGAACAAACAACAATCAACCTTTCTTGAACTCTAGAAAAGGCTACATTTGAGCGATTAAGATTGAGAATAAATTCTACATTTTTACTAATAGCAGACGGGTCGCTTGCTGTAGCAGAAACTATTATATTTGGACGTTCGCCACCTTGGAATTTTTCTACAGTATCTATCACGTCAACAGCATTTTCATAATAATCTGCTAACTCTGTTTTAAGTAAAGTTCTTTGGGCGCGATGTGGGGTAACAATTCCTATATTTCCATCAGGAATTTCTCCACCTGCATCAATAATTTGTTTAATTATTTCTACTTCTAGTTGATTACTACGTCTTGACTTACGCTCAGAATGAAGAACAAGATAAAGACCTCTATTTCCTTGTAAAAGTTTTTCCCAAGTTCCATTTATTTCCTTTTCTTCTATATTTTTATCTTTTTCTTTGCCTCGTAATTGAATATTATCTAACTTGCTATAAAGCCGTGCAATAAGTTCGCGAATAACTGGCGGTAAACGGAAGCTAAAATTCAAAGCTGAACATAATATTGCTGCATCAGGAATTTGAGTATCTGAGTTTTCTTTTAAGTTTTGAATAGCCTGATATGCACTAACATAAGGTTGGTAAGATACTACAGGAGGACGGTCTTCATTTTCCCAATCATGGGTAATAATAGGAGTAAGTTGTCGATGGTCTCCAGCTAACATTATTTCACCATCATTTTTGACTAATGTAGCTAATGCTAGAAAGTGAGGAAATACCATCATACTTGCTTCATCAACAACAAGAGTTTTTGTTTGAAAACCTTGGGGATAAGATTTGGGAAAAGTTTTTGCTTTTTCCAATTTTTCTAACATCTTCAAAATTGCACCAGTTGTTCCTCCAATAATCAAAATAGAATCAGAACGCATTGTATTTATCTTTTTAAAGCAAGAGTCTGCTTTAAAATCTTCTACATTTCCTCCTGTAACATCAAAATCTTTCTGAGAATGCACTTTACTTAACTTGATTTTTGGTGGATTAAGGCCAGAGTCTGTTGCATGATTTTTTAAAGTAAGTAAAAGGCGATATAGACGTAATAATAATTCATCTACAGCTTTATGAGTATGGGCAGTAATAAGAACAATATCTCCAGGAGAACTTCGTGCCAAAATTCTTAAAAAAGTAGCGATCGCTGTTGTTTCTGTTTTACCTGTATCTGGTGGGCCTTGTAAAAGTTTAATCCTAGTTTTTAATCCATTTATTATTGCTTCTATTTGCTTATCATCGAGCTTTTTATTATTTGGTAATGGTAAGGAATTAAGAAAGTTTTGATATTTTTCTAAATCATTTTCTGAAGGATAAATTTGTGGTGGAATTTGAGGATTTTCTGGAGCTAACCATCGACAAACATGATTTCCTTATTATTTGCAATCCAATCTGTTACTTTAATGTGCTGGTCTAAACGGAGAAAATCTATTCCTGCTTGAGCAGCATTATCTACACCTAAATTAAAATCTGGTAAATTATCAATATTTAAAGATTCTTTTATTATCTCTGGATTTTTAAACCTAATCTTCTCTTCAACCCACCTAATAGCATGAGTACGAGCGCGAAAATATTCTTTTAAATAATTTGATTTTTTTGCTGCGTCGTAACGTTTAATAGAAGCTCCCAGTTTTGATTTAGAATTTGATTCATTAGTGGTAGGAAATTTGCGCCAATAGGCATACCAATAAGCTGGACTCATAGAGTTAAAATAACTTACTTTAACTTCAAACTGATGTTCACGACTATTCTTGGTGTTTAATTTAGCCCATTGATTATTACTATCTATCGGTAATTTTTGTTTAAAGTCAAATATATCTTGATAAAAAGCTCTATCTAAATCAACATTTTTTCCCCTAATCTTTCGTCGCCAATGATAACGTTTGCCAAACCATTGAAGAGAAGTTACAACTGCTAAATCTCTTCCTGTCCACCCTAAAGCATAACGACGATCTACTTCATCATAAAGACAAGAATAAATTAGTTGTTCTAAACTTTCTCGGCAACCAAGTAACTCCCGTAAATTACTCAGAAGTTGAGAACTAACGCGAGAACAACCTTCAACTAATTGAGTCATTTCTTGACGTGACCAAACATAAAAATGAATCGGAGCTTTTTCTGTTTCTGCAACTTTAGCAATAGTATCAACTAATTCTGATAAAAATCTTTGTATTAACTCTTTTTCTGAGCCATTATCTTCTTTATATTCTCCTACCCATGGTGAACGTTTGAACTCAATTACATCATTTTGAGGGTTGAGTTCTTTTTCTTGGGAAATAGGTTTATTATTTTCATCTTTTCCTACTTCTATATACTCCTTAATTTCCGGGTATGGCTGCCATTTAAATTCTTCATTTTTCTCAAATTTTGGATCTAATTTTCCCTGACTTTTAGTAACATGAGCTGCTAGAGCGCCTATCCTATTTTCGACATAATCATATTCAACAGAAAGATAGACTCGAATCAGACTTTTCCCATTAATAATATGTTCGGGAAGTTGACTTTGACCTGAATATTTTGGTAGTGCTTCTACTTCATAAGTATCTGGATGAGAGTCTCCATCAGGAAGAGTACGTCTACGAGTTTTTGCTTTTAATTTAAGTAACTCTAAATTGTCTGTAAAACTTATATCTTTTTTAATTTCAGTAGCCTGATTTCCTTCTAAATCAAGTTCGGATAAATCATCAAGATTGTTCAAACCTGCCTTATGCAATATCCTGACAATTGATGAGTTTATCCCTAACAATTCTAAACGTTTTTCTCTAGCACTTTCGGCTAAACAATGAAAACTTAACAGACAATCACTACATTTTCTGCCTAGCTGATAATCTAAATCAGATAAGTCGGTTTCAATTATCCACTTTAAAACACCATCAGAAGCAACAAGACGATTAATATCAGCTTCTATTGTATCTAAATTTAAGGCTGGAGATTTGATTATATCCTGGATTTTATTGGTATTTTCATCAATCCTAACTACAACACATTCTATGTTTTCTGGTTTAAATTTTATCCCAGAAATATTGAGATAATTTTCTCCTATTAATTGACATACAAGCATACGATATAAACAAATTTGTACTTGATAGTAAGTTCGGTCTTTTCGAGATGCTTTACTTTCAACTAATCGTAATTTTGGTTCATCATTTTCCCAGAGCAAAACTACAAAGTCAATTTGTCCATAAATATTAACTTCTCCTAGAGTTCCTTCTATCGAAATTTCTCTTCCATAAGCTTTTTGTTTTTCTGGCAAATTTTTCAGCTTTTCAACAAAGTCATTCCATTCAGTTGGTTGATTTTCTTGGTCAGACTCTTTACTCATTTTAGTTAAGTCAAAAAAGCCATCTTTTTGCAGCGAAGTTTCCCATTCATTTTCTCTTCTTCGACCTTCCTCTTCCAAAACTGGATCTAAAGAAGTAGCAAAAATTAAGTTAGAAAAAGGAATATCTTTTTTAGCAAGTTCATAATCGTTATATTTTAACTTAAATCGGCGATCGCATAATTGATAACGAATATATTCAGCAATATCGGTAGCTCTAACTGATAGTTTTGTTGTTGACATAATAATAATT
>JASJEE010000286.1 GCA_030064835.1 Microcoleaceae cyanobacterium MO_207.B10
CTAAAACTGTGCAGCTTTTTTTGTATAACTGACACCGCATCCCCCCATCTCCCCATCTCCCCATCTCCCGATTTTCTAACGCACCATTTTTAGATGTCTCAATCCAGTAGCAATATTTTATGAAATTGGTATAAGAAGACCCGACCTGCTAGTGACATTTTAAATTAGACTGTTGACTTATTACATAAGTGACGCAGTAAAGTAAAATTACTCTTATGCAGAACGAAGACCTCAATTTACTAAATATTCAGCCAACGGCAGAAAGTCCTTTGGATTACATAGGGGAAGAAGAACCGCCTAAACCTGACCCAGAGGAAATGTTGCCATTGCTAGTCTCCACAGAAGCGTCGGAACGAATGATTGCCGCGCGAGCTTTCTGTGAACTTCAGGATGAGCGGGCCATTCCCCCTTTGATTCAACTTTTAGAAGATGATTGTCCCTTGGTACGAGTTAGTGCTGCCTACGCTTTGGGCCGAAATCCTAGCTCCGAGGCTGTAGAAGCCTTGATTCAACAATTGGAGCGAGACTTTAATGGCTATGTCCGTAAAGGTGTGGTTTGGGCTTTGGGAAATTGTGGCGATCGCCGTTCGTTAGAGCCTTTAGTTGATGCCCTCAGAACGGATATTCCGGCGGTGCGTCTCTGGTCTGCTAGTTCTCTGGGCCAAATGGCTAAGGTTGGATATGAGGTAGTAATAGGGGCCATACCTCCCCTAATTGAGGCTCTGCGCCGAGATTCAATGCCGGCAATTAGGAGTAATTGTGCATGGGCTATTGGTCAGTTGTGCCGAGAATTACCTTCTAATATAGTTTATGCTGGTGCCATTGATGCTTTAATTGAGGTATTGGAAGAGGATGATGATATGGGAGTGCGCGAAGATGGTAAGTCCTCTTTGTTACGAGTGGGAGATCCTAGAGGTTTGCAGGTAATTGAAGAGCTGGAAGCTGAGGGGTTATAAAATAGACATCTTTAGAAAAGAGGCAGTAGGGAGCAGAGAGCAGGAAGCAGGGAGCAGGGAGCAGGGAGTAGGGAGTAGGGAGAAAAAATTGATGTTTTCTCTACGGTAATTGATTTGATTTTTTATTATTGGATATGTCTAATAAATGTTAGGGTGATTATTTCTGGATTTGCTTGAATTTAATAATGGCAATAATGGCAATGTTTAGTCTAGATGATGATTGAAATGTCTCAGGAAAATCCCCAAGAAAATAAATTTAAAATTAGTCTATTTGAATTGAGGGAACAGTTAGTTTTGACTCTCCAAGGATGGATATTAATTTTAGGATTGATTATATTTTTAATTGTTATTTCTTTTGTTAATATCCATTCGTTTTTGGCAGTAACTTCTCCTATAGATGCTGATTTATTAATAGTAGAAGGTTGGATGTCAGATTATGCGGTGAAGTCAGCGATCGAGGAATTTAATCAAGGGAATTATCAAAAGTTAATCACCACAGGTTCTCCTATAGGAAAAGGGCATTATTTATCTGAATATAAAAATTTTGCTGAGATAACCGCAGCTACTTTAATAGTATTAGGTTTTAACCCAGACTTGGTAATTCCTGTGCCCACTCCCAAGGTGATTAAATATCGCACTGCTGCTTCTGCTATAGCGGTGAAAAAATGGCTGGCAACTTCTAATTTAAAGGTAAATTCGATTAATGTTTATACTTTAGGTACCCACGCTCGTCGTAGTAGGATGAGTTATCGACGGGTTTTTAGTCCAGAGATTAAGGTAGGTGTGATAGCTGTGGAACCGCAAGGTTATAATTATCAGAAATGGTGGCATTCTAGTGCGGGTGTGCGGACTGTTATTGGGGAAGCGATCGCTTATTTTTATGCTCGTTTTGTTGATTGGAAATCTTGATTTCTGAATAACCCTTAACAGGATAATACCATTTTCATAAACAACACTCAGGACGTTGCTCATGACGTTGCATGGAACGTCCCTACAGGTCTAAATATGATTAAAGTTTAAGATAAATTCTCAGAAGTGTATAGATGGTGAGTAAGATTATACTCAGCCAAATTTGTACCCAGTCCGGAGTTAATATAAATCCCCAAATCAGAGAAATAAAACTAGTTGTGCTGAGTGCTAGTCTATGAACTTCTTCAGCATTTTTTATTGCTATCCAAATAGCTACTAAGCCGATCACTAATAAAAAGAGAATAGTTATATCCATAATTTATATAATCAATTTTATCAGAGTTGTAAATAACTGAACTGTTGAAAGTATTTGAGAACTGGTAGGTTGATTTTTGGCCCACTACCACTACTAGGGCCAAGTTATCAAAATTAACCTACGGGCTAAAAGTGAAGAAAATGTAAACATTTCCTGCTCAATGATTATAGTAGGTAATTTTTACTAAATTAAACTCTCAGAAGATTAATTATTCTAGAAGTCCAACTTTGCAACTGTTGGTCTGATTGAGATACTTTTTTTAAAAATTAAATCAATTAAGCAAAAGCAAAAGTTTAATTTTGAGTTAATTACGATTAAAAGCTGGTATCTGTTAAAGTTTCTAGGATGAGGAAGATACTCAATATAAATATGGACATACAACAACATCAAGCATATAGCTATCAAGTTGGTAATTGTTTAACATTTAATCATCCTACCTATGTAATTCGACCCGCAGATAAACAGTTGTTTGATGCTTTGAAAGCAGGTGAATTTTGTTATGTATTAGGTTCCCCACAAACAGGCAAGTCAAGCTTAAAAAATAGAACTATAAAACTTTTAGAAGCAGAAAATATTACTTGTATTGCTTTAGATATGACTAGGGTAAATAATAAGATTTTGACTCTAGAGGAATGGTACGATCAAATAATTTTGACATTAGAGAAGAGTTTGATATTTCCTCAATATTTTCCGGATTTATGGTGGGAGGAAACTAGAGATATTCCGGCAGATGAAAGATTAATGATGTTTATTGAAGAAGTATTTCTGGTTAACAATCAAGCAAAAAGTATTGTAATTTTTATTGACGAAATTAATGATAATAGTATTGTTAATGCAAATTTTAGTAGTTTAGGGATATTTATTGAACATTGTCTCAAAGAAAGAGTAAATAATCCAAATTTTAATAGACTTATATTTGCTTTGCTAGGAACTACAATCCCTAAAAATTTAGTAAATGTCTGTAAAAATATTGAACTTGAAAATTTGAAAATAGAAGCAATAACTCCTTTGCTTCAAGGTTTAGAGGGTATAGTTAAACAACCTGTAAAGGTTATTGAAGAAATTTTATATTGGTCAGGGGGGCAACCATTTTTGACACAAAAAATCTGTCAAATAGTGATTAATTATTTAGGAGAAAAACCCAAAGAAGAAAATTATAATGATGTGGGATTGGTAGCAGATTTAGTCAAAATTTGTATGATTGAAAACTGGGAATCTCAAGACCATCCACCCCATCTCACAACAATTAGAAATTGCTTGCTGAGAAATATAGCAAAATCTGTCAGTCATTTAGAAATATATCAGCAAATATTGAATCATGGTAAATTAAAACTACCAGAGGATAGTCAACCAATTCGGGAGATTAAAAGGTCAAAATTGCTGAGATACAGCGCCACCGTTAATGTTAGCGAAGCTCCTCTGAAAGAGGCAGCTCCTCTGACAGAGGCAAGGCGCAAGCAAAACCTAAGTAAAAGAATCAAAAGTCAAAGAGTAAAAAGTAATACTATTATTAACGCTAAGTGGGAAATAAGAGAGTTATTAATTTCTGGATTAATCAAAATAAATCATGGATTTTTAGAAGTATATAATCCTATATATGCAGAAATATTTAATAAAAAATGGGTAAAAGAAGAGTTAGCAAAAGTGGCAAAACTTCATCCAAAAATACCTTTCAATCAAGCAAAAATTAATAGTAATCCCAAAACTGCTTTAGCCCAAACTCAACTGCCAGAAAATCCAACACCAACTCAAACTAATAAAACTAATAAAACTAATAATGGTTTAATTGAATCAAAAACCAAAAAAGTTGAAAAAATACAACAAAAAAGCCAGGAAAAAATAGTTAATCAAACCAAACCAAAATCTAATAATTATCAACCAAGCAGAAAACTGAGTTTAGCCGGATTAGTCATAGTATCAGTCATCGCAATAACAGGAGTAGCCTGGGCAACAAAACTTTTTAAAGACACACAAAATCAACTCCAAAAAGCAGAATATAAACTTCAAGAAGCCCAATCAGAACTTCAAGAAGCTCAAGCAGGAACCAAACTAGAACGCAAAGGAATTTATGCCCTACGACAGTTTAATTTTACAGAAATAGAAGCATTACTATCAGCAATGCAAATAGGAAAAGAATTAAAAGAATTAATAGGAAGCGATCGCCCTCTACAATACTACCCAGCTACCAGCCCCCTATTTGCTCTTCAACAAATACTAAATAATATTCACGAAAAAAACCAAATTCCCAACATCAAAAACATGACCATCAGCCCAGACGGCCAACTACTAGCCACAGTTAGTAATGATGGTATAGCCCAAATCCTGAAAATATCAGGTCAGCCCATAGCTCAACTAAGAGGACACCAAGGCCAAGTCTCTCAAATCACATTTGCACCAAAAGACAACCTTCTAGCAACTGCCGCAGATGACGGTACTGCTAGAATCTGGGATAATCTGGGCAAACAGCAAGCAGAACTCAAAGGCCATGAAGGTCAAATTTGGAAAATTACCTTTAGTCCAGATAGTCAACTACTGGCCACAGCCGGAGAAGACAGTACAGCCAAAATTTGGAATCTCTCAGGAAAGGAAATAGCCACTCTCAAAAAACATGATGGTCGCATCTTAGATATCACATTTAGTCCTGATGGCAAGCGTCTCGCCACTGCTGGGTGGGATGGCACTGCTAGAATCTGGAATCGTTCTGGGAGACAGTTAGCAAGGCTCAGAGGACATCGAGGTAGTGTAGAAAAAGTCACATTTAGTCCAGATGGTAAGCGTCTTGCCACTGCAGGATGGGATGGCACAATTCGGGTTTGGTGGGCTAGTTCAGGCCAACTATTAGCTAAACTGAAAGCACCTCAAGGGGGGGTCTGGAATGTTAGTTTTAGTCCTGACGGAGAAAAATTAGCTACTGCTGGAGAGGATGGAACAACATATTTATGGAATATGTCCGGCCAACTATTAGCTAAACTTTCTGGACATCAAGGGATAGTAACTAGCGTCAGTTTTAGTCCCGATGCTCAGAAACTAGCGACTGCTGGAGAGGATGGTAGGGTCAAAGTTTGGAATAATAATGGGAAACTGTTAAATACTCTCAAAGGACATCAGGGGCGGGTTTGGCAAGTGAATTTTAGTCCAGATGGAAATTTCTTGCTGACTGTGGGAGAAGATGGTACAGGTAGAATTTGGCAACTTCAAGGTAATCCTGTAGTAGAAATTAAGGGCAACTCCAGTATTTTTGGAGAAGTGATTTTTAGTCCTAATAATCAGACATTAGCAACTGCAGGAGTTGATGGTACTGCCCGTATTTGGGATATGTCTGGAAAGCCTTTATCAAGGTTCAAGGGATATCTTGGTATGTTTAGAGATATGAGTTTTAGTCCAGATGGTCAACGCATCGCTACTGCAGGAGATAATGGCCCTGGGAGAATTTGGCAGATTTCGGGAGAGGAATTGGTAGAGTTAGCCGGAACAGAGGGTAGGACAAAGCAAATTACTTTTAGCCCCGACGGACAGCGTTTAGCAACGGTGGGAGAAGATGGGGTTGCCCGCATTTGGAATAATTCTGGTCAGTCGTTAGCGGAGTTAAAGGGTCATAATGGCCTGGTTTGGGATGTTAGTTTTAGTCCTGATGGGAAATATATTGGTACTGTCGGAGAGGATGGTATTGCTAAAATTTGGGATGGTTCGTTTCAGGTTATTTCAGAATTGAAAAGTCCTTCTCAACGTTTGGAGAGTATCGGTTTTAGTCGGTATGATAAGTACGTTGCTACAGGGGAAAGTAATGGGATAGTGAGCATTTGGGATTTTTCTGGTAAGCCTCTAGCTCAACTAAAGGGGCACGTCGGTGGTATTGAAGATTTGACTTTTAGTGCTGATGGGCAACAGTTGGCTACTTTGGGAGAGGATGGCACTGTTCGGGTGTGGGATATTTTGGGGCGACAAGTTGCTCAATTTGAAAATGCTGTGAGTTTGAGTCCAGATGGTAGATATGTGGCAACTTTGGAGGATAATTATTTACAGTTGTGGCAAGTTCAAGGATTAAATGATTTATTAAAAACTGGTTGTGATTGGCTGGAGGATTATTTTGTCACTCATCCACAGGTCAAGGCAGATTTACAAGTTTGTCAACCGCTTCCCTAAATAATAAATATCATTTGGGGTAAGTTTGGCTAAGTTTAGTAGAAGAGTAGCACTCCCTTTAGTTTTAATGGTACTTAGATATTTTCTCGGCTATAAAGTGGCTGTTTGCGTAGCATTCCGTAGGAAAAGTCAATATAGACAGAATTACGTTGATGCTCTAAAAATTTCTTAAACCATTGCTGATTAATTATTTCTGCCTTTCGAGAAAAAAGCCTTTACCTGTCTATATTTGAGCCTGTTATCTGCTTAATCTTACCTGCTGACTACTGGCTACCGACTACTCTAAACTTGGGTAGCTCAAGTTTATGAAATTGGTATAAGTCCCACTAATTGCGATCGCTTTTCAGTCAATACTCATAATAAGCGATAATCTCAGCTTGTCCTCTGTTGAAAATTTTGAAAATTATAGATTATGATTCATTCAGCTCTACGTCTCTCATGGCAACGTATTTGTTTAGCTCCTCTATTAGCTTTATTTGTAATCATCTTTTCTGTACTAATGATTGCTACACCTACTGCTTTAGCAGGTATTAATGACGATAATTTTGATGGAAATATTTTTGCCCTCTATGGTGGGAATGGTTCTCTTGTTCCTGCTAGAGTAAAATTGGTAGATTCTTTAAAAGGTTCTAAACCAGCTCTACTAGTATTTTTTGTAGATGATAGCAAGGATTGTAAACAATTTTCTACTGTAGTTTCTCAACTTCAAGCATTCTATGGTAGAGCTGCTAACTTTATTCCTGTTAACGTTGATTCTATTTTCGCTGCTAATACTGATGATCCCACAAAACCTGGTTATTATTATCAAGGTGTTATTCCTCAAACTGTATTAATTGACCAAGAAGGTCAAGTAGCTTTTAATGTTAAAGGTCAAGCTCAATTTGAACAAATAGATGATGCTTTTCGAGAAGTTTTTGATTTGTTACCTCGCTCTGAGTCTGTTGAACTTAAACGTAGAGTAGTTAATGAAGTTAACATCGAGTTAACTAATTAACATTTTAATTGAAGTAGCACTCAGCACTTCAGTCATCAGCTTCTCAATGTGTATAATGGGAGACTCATAACCTCATAAAAGGCGCACCAGCGGTTTTTCATCTTGTGGGGGACTTTTTTAACACTCCTGCTGAAGGCTGTTTGCGGAGCATTCCGTCATCAAAACCGGATAGCTAGTTAATTAGCCACTTTATCTTAATTCTGGGGAATTAAGATAAAGGGAAAATATCTCACTATATTCAGTATTCACTCACTTAAAATATGGGCGTTGGTAAATTAGGGTATGATTTGTATTTTTTGGTAATTGCGCTCACTATTGAATAACAAATATTTGAGATTGTTCAATTTTTATTTTC
>JASJEE010000287.1 GCA_030064835.1 Microcoleaceae cyanobacterium MO_207.B10
GTACCTTCAAAATCATTTCCTGAAGTAACAGCTTGAATAATAGAATGAGCAAAGTCGAAGTTAATAGGTTTTGGTTTGCCTGAAAGATTATATGTTTCTTCCCAAACCTGAGAATTAATACCAGTTTTGTAGGTTGGGTTGAAGAATGAAACCCAACATCAATATATGGAATTAAATCTTACATCAATATGAGGAATGTTAGCGCAGCTTATCCGCAGTATAAACTCCACATAAATATCAGGAATTAAATCCCACATCAATATATTTTTGTTGGGTTGCGCTCTCGCTTAACCAAACCTATAATATTATAATTAATTATCCTAATATGATATAATGTGCCCTAATCAACTACTCAAATAATTTCAAGACTTAGGAGTTATCTTTAATTTAGCTGTAAACTTAACACCAAATTCCATTCCTAGTTCCAACTCTGCTTCCCATGTCAAATTTCGCTTTTCACAAGCTCGTGAAAATTCTTCATAAACTTTATCTACAAGTTCGCTAGGAGTTAGCAGTAAGTAGGAGAAAATATTTGGTAATTATAAATATTTTTGGCTCTTAGCTATCTGACATTTTTTTATACCGAATTAAACTGATTTCATATCAGATAGCTATTCTATTATTCCGGCTGTTCAATCGGAATTTCAATTGCAAACTCAGTTCCCTCACCATATTCCGAAATACAACTCAAATTCCCACCATGTTTTTCCACAACAATTTGATAACTAATAGACAAACCCAAACCAGTACCCTTACCCACTGGTTTAGTAGTAAAAAAACGCTCAAATAAACGTTCCTTAACTTCCTCATTCATACCCAAACCATTATCCACAATTCTAATTTTAACTTGCTCTGGCGCAGCAGTAGTTTTAATCCTAATACTCGGATTTTTACCGCCCCAATTATCACTCATCATCCCCTCTTCCAAAGCATCAATAGCATTCCCAATTAAATTCATAAATACCTGATTCATCATCCCCACAAAACATTCTACTAAAGGCAATTCCCCATACTCTTTTTGAATAGTAATCTGAGGATTTTTTCCCCGCCCTTTTAAACGATTTTGCAGAATTACCAAAGTACCATCAATGCCATCATGAATATTCATCAAAGTTTTCTTAACATCATCTTTTCGAGAGAAATTTCTGAGTGATCGCACAATTTCTCGAATCCTTTCTGCCCCCATTTGCATCGCACATATTACCTTCGGCAAATCTTCCATCATGAAATCTAAATCTATATCTTCAATTTCGTCTTTAATTTCATCTGGGGGATTAGAACAATATTGCTGATAAAGACTTAGTAAATTTAGCATATCTTTAGCATAATTATTCAAATGCACTATATTTCCATAAACCGAACTTACGGGATTATTAATTTCGTGGGCAACTCCTGCTATTAATTGACCCAAACTAGACATTTTTTCAGTATTAGTTAAAGTAGTGTTAGCTTTCTTTATTTCTTGTAAAGCCGTTTCTAATTCTTGCTTTTGTTGTCTTAACTCAGCTTGAGATTGCTTCAGTGCTACTTCTGCATTTTTACTCTCAGTAATATCTGTAATAAATCCTTCTAAAGCTTCTAATTCTCCCGACTCAGAAAACACTCCTATACCCTGTTCCCAAACCCATTTAATTTTTCCAGCCTTAGTAGTAATTCGATAAACCACTTGATAATGTTTATTTTCTTGCACAGCAAACTGAACAGCATTTGACAAACGTTGTTTATCTTCTGGGTGAATTAATTGTGATAAATATATTTTCCCCTCTCCCGAAAAGTCTTCTGGTTGATAACCAGTCAGCAAATAGCAACCATCACTGACAAACTCCAGACTTCGATGTAGATCGTTGCGGAAACGGTAAGCCATACCAGGTAAATTACTCATCAAAGTTGATAAAATTCTCTGGCTTTCCCACAATACCTCTTCTGCAAATTTGCGTTCTGTAATATCTGTAATCACTGCCAGCAAACAAACTTCATCACCAATATAAATAATTTCTGCAGATAACAACCAAACCTTGATAGCACCAGATTTTACTCGGAACTTATATTCGTGATTTTGCACCATTCCTTGCTGTTGCAAAATCTGTCTAAATTCGGCTCTTTCTTCTGGATGAACCCATATCTTTAAGTCGTCAGCAGTAGCATTGATAACTTCTTCCTGGGAATAGCCCATAATTTTTAAGAAGCTATCATTGACTTCAATAAACCGTTGCTCGTCAAAAGTGGTAATACTGATTGGATCGGGACTACAACGAAAGGCTTTAGAAAACTTTTCCTCTGACAAACGCAACTTAGCCTCTGTTTGTTGACGTTCTGCTATTTCCGTCTCTAATCGCTCAACTGCCTCCTGTAGTTCCTGTGTTCGTTTTTCTACCCTTTTTTCTAACTCTTCATTTGTTTGCTGTAATGCTGCTGCCGCCAATACACGGCTAGTGATATCATACACAACAACTTGCCATCCCAATCTACCATTAAACTTCACCGAACTTAAAAGCACTTCTGCAAGAAACTCAGAATCATCTAAACGCTGATACCGCCAGTTAAAATGACAAATACCTTTCTGAAGTGCTATTTGCAGGTAATTTTGAGCCAGAATAACAGAATCTTCTCCTCCTGATTGTGTTTCTGGGCTAAAGTCCCAAAGTTGTTTACCACAAAATTCAGCTTTTTGAGTACAGCCAAATAATTTTAAAGTCGCCGGGTTACAATCAACAAAACCATGTTGATCTAAAAGCATAACTGCATCTGTAGTAGATTCGTATAAATTACGAAACTTTTTTTCTGAATCTTGTAAACTAGCAATTAATCCTGTTTGAATAGCAACAGCTTGTTTGGTTTCACTCAAGTCTCTTGTAATTTTAGAAAATCCCTGTAATTCCTCATTTTCATCATATAACGCAGTAGTAGTTACATTTCCCCAAAATAGTGATTTATCTTGGCGCAAACACAATTTTTCTATTATAGATTTTCCTTGATTTATTGCTATTTCTAATTCCTGGGATGGAAGTTGATTATTAATATCTTTTTGAGTGTAAAAAACCGAAATATATTGCCCAATAATTTGCTCCTCTCGATATTTATAAATGCGTTCTGCCCCGGCATTCCAGCTGATTACATATCCATCTGGGTCTAACATAAATATCGCATAATCTTGAACACTTTCTATTAATAATCTCTGTCTTTCCTCCCTTTCTTGTAAAGCTACCTCTGCTTGTTTGCGTCTAGTAATATCTTCAACAAATCCTTCATAATATAAAAATTTTCCCTGCTCATCCCGAACTACCCAAGCATTTTCAGAAATCCAAATTATTTTGCCATCTCTACGATAAATCTGAGACTCAAAGTCAGAAACTTCTCCTTTTTCTCTTAAAATTTCAGCAAATTCGTCACATCGCTGAAGATTTACATAAAGTTGATGTTTAATATCTGTCAATGCAGCAATCATTTCAATAGCAGAATTATAACCATAAATGCGAGCCAAGGTAGCATTAGCAGTAATGTAACTTCCTTCAATTCCTATCTGATAAATTCCTACAACTGTATTCTCAAAAATACTTTGATATTGTTTTTCCATTTACTGCAATTCCTCCTACCTTTTATGGCTATTAATAATTTTTTTTTCTGCTTTATGTCTATAAATAAATATGAAATAAATCTGAGAAGTTGATTTTTGAATCAAAATATCCTGGTATTAATTATATATCTTAGATATTTATCTAGATTTTAGATTTAGCTAAAAGAAATTCTCTCATCCTCTAGATTTATCCAAGGTATCAACCTAAAATCATTGCATTGTTAAAAAATATAAAATCTATAGTTGAATTATGGCTATGACCGAACCCACTTCCCAAAATCAACCAAATACACTCACAACTAATTCTAATCCTAATAAATGGCCTAATCTATTGCAACAACTACTTGATGGCCAATCCTTATCTGCTGACCAAGCATCAGATTTAATGCAAGGATGGCTACAAGAACAAATTCCCCCTGTTTTATCAGGAGCAATATTAGCAGCCTTACAAGCAAAAGGTGTCTCTGCTGAAGAATTGGCTGGTATGGCTAAAGTCTTGCAGTCCTTATCTTTAACTCACGAATATAAGTATAGTAACAACTCCCCATACCCAGTCATTGATACCTGCGGTACTGGGGGTGATGGGGCCTCCACATTCAATATTTCTACTGCTGTTGCTTTTGTAGTGGCTGCTGCGGGAGTACCAGTAGCCAAACATGGAAACCGTTCTGCTTCTGGTAAAGTGGGTTCTGCTGATGTTCTTGAAGCATTGGGAATACGTTTAACTGCTCCCACCGAACGGGTAATTTCTGCTTTATCGGAGGTAGGAGTTACTTTTCTATTTGCACCTGGTTGGCATCCGGCAATGAAATCTGTAGTTCCTTTACGTCGGACTTTAAAAGTCAGAACGGTATTTAATCTTTTGGGACCTTTGGTCAATCCTTTACAGCCCCAAGGTCAGGTTATAGGAGTATATAATCCTAGTTTAGTTGAAATTGTAGCTCAGGCTCTAGGAATATTAGGAACAAAATCGGCGATCGCTCTCCACGGCAGAGAAAAACTAGACGAAGTTGGTTTAGGAGATATTACAGATATTGCTATTTTATCTGAAGGTAAGGTGCGAATGACAACGCTTAACCCTCAAGATTTTGGTGTTAATACTGCACCAATAACTGCTTTACAGGGTGGAGAGATAGACCAAAATGCGGAAATTCTGAAAAATGTTCTTCAAGGTAAGGGAACTGTACCTCAACAGGATGTAGTAGCTTTGAATAGTTCTTTAGCTCTACAGGTAGCAGGTGTTGTACCTCTAGAAGCTCATGCAGAAGGTATTGCTAAAGCTAGAGATATTCTCCAGAGTGGGGCAGCTTGGTTCAAGTTAGAGCAATTAGTTAACTTTTTCAGCTAAGTTATTTAGGTGGTAGGTTTCAGGTGGCAGGTATTAGTTAAATATAGCAATCCTATTTTTCAATTTTTCCATGACCTAATCTAATAATTAATATACCAATCCTAAACAATCCTAAATAGGTTATGACAAATCAAAAAGTTAAATAAAAAAACTGAAACTCTTGCCTGTTCCCTGTCCCCTTTTCCCTGTTCCCTAAAAGCCATTAAAATTTTGTACAGGACTCAAATAGGATTGCTATAGTTGATAGTTAATAGTTAATAGTTATTAATTCAACAATTTAGTTGGAAATTCTCTCCTTTTAAGGGGGTAGAATCCCAAATTTTCCTTTGAGTAAATCCCCTAATTTTAAGAAGGGGTAATTATTAATTATTAATTGTTAATTATTAATTGCTGAACTAACTGCTTTGTCATATTCTTTTATTTGTAGAGCGGTTGACGCTTTTCCATCCATTGCATCTGCCTTTACTGATAACTAATAACTCAATGATGATTAACTACTCGAACGGGCTCTTAATTCTACTACCTTCTCTTTAATACTCATATCATATTTGCCAAAAAAGTCTTGCCCAAGCAATGCTACCTTTTGTTGGGGGGGTGAAATGGCAACCGTAAATTGCTTAAATTCTAAACCTCCTGCAGCAATAGAACCTACAACTCCAATTCCTAGTTGTACATCTCTACCATCAGCAACTTTAAAAGTTCCCTGAGTATCTGGCAGCACTTTTAAAGAGTCTGCCATTTCCTGAGTAATAATCGTATTCGTGGCTCCGGTATCTAAAATCATTTCATAGTTTTGAGCGTCATTAAAAGTAACATTAATAATGGGACTACCTTCTTCTCCATTTGTACGCCGCACTATTGGGATGGCATATACTCCTGCTGCTGTACCTGAAGCTGATACCTCTTCGGGTAAATCTTCTGGAAATAGACGACATACTTCTATTGTTAAGTCCATTTTCTGACCCGCATCGTTTATCATAAAACATCCAGGATATTCTTGGGCGATCGCAGTCACACGATAAAGTAGGCCAAATCCTGTTACAGAAATTAATGTTGTCAGTAATACTGATGGAATTTGCCACAATTTGGGTTGAGC
Organism: Microcoleaceae cyanobacterium MO_207.B10; assembly: GCA_030064835.1. Lineage (GTDB taxonomy): Bacteria > Cyanobacteriota > Cyanobacteriia > Cyanobacteriales > Microcoleaceae > JASJEE01. Next base: position 6,019 of record JASJEE010000287.1, read on the forward strand.
TTGTTGTCTTTTTTGAGGACTTTGCTGTAACCTACTCAGCTTATCCTTAGTTAAGTTAAGAGATGAATATTTTTCGATCATAATTACTTAATTTTTTAATTTTTTAATTTTTTAATTTTTTAAGATTTTGAATTTTTTATTTATTCTAAGATTTAATATTTAAACCTATTTTATCATAATCAAAATGTAAGTAGAATCTGTACTTGTGACTACTACGTTGTTACTAAAACTAATATATTCTCTATGACCTAAGTACATATTCTGAGGTTATATTTAACTGCTGAATTAATTTAGAGGAACTAGAATGTCTATTTCATCTCAACCTGCTTTATTGGTACTTTCAGATGGAACTACTTATGAAGGATTATCCTTTGGTGCTTCAGGAACAACAATTGGAGAAGTAGTATTTAACACAGGCATGACTGGCTATCAGGAAGTCCTCACAGATCCAAGCTATTGTGGGCAAATAGTCACTTTTACCTACCCAGAATTAGGAAATACAGGGGTGAATGTAGAAGACGAAGAATCCAGTAAGCCACAGGTACGGGGTGCGATCGCTCGTAATATTTGTTTACGTCCTAGTAACTGGCGTTGTACCAAATCTCTGGCAGATTACCTAAAGGAGCATAACATTCCAGGAATTTATGGTATTGATACCCGGTCTCTGACCCGCAAAATTAGAACTGTCGGGGCGATAAATGGGGCAATTTCTACGGAAATTCTAGACCCGGCGGAACTATTACAAAAAGTTCAGGCAGCTCCTAGCATGGCTGGATTGAATTTAGTTCGCGAGGTAACAACTAAAGAGGTTTATCAATGGTCTGAACCTACTAATCCAGATTGGGAGTTTAATCCTTCTGTTCAAGGTTATGGTGGAGAACAATATACTGTTGTGGCCATTGATTTTGGAGTGAAAAAAAATATCCTACGGCGTTTGGTAAGTTATGGTTGTCGAGTTATAGTTGTTCCTGCTAATACACCTCCAGAGGAAATTCTTAAGTACAACCCTGATGGTATTTTTCTATCGAATGGCCCCGGAGACCCAGCCACAGTTACAGAAGGTATAGAGACTACTAAGGAACTACTCAAATCATCTAAACCTATATTTGGCATTTGTATGGGACATCAAGTGCTTGGTGCTTCCTTGGGGGCTGAAACTTTTAAACTGAAATTTGGTCATCGAGGTCTAAATCAGCCAGCAGGTTTACAGCAGCAAATAGAGATTACCAGTCAAAATCATGGATTTGCGATTAATCCAGATTCTTTAGCTGCTGAGGTAGAAATTACGCATCTGAATTTGAATGACCGAACTGTTGCGGGTTTACGACATAAGTCTTTGCCTGTATTCTCAGTTCAATACCATCCAGAGGCAAGTCCGGGTCCTCACGATGCTGATTATCTTTTTGAACGTTTTGTCCAAGCAATGCGAGACCAGAAAAAGGCCCTAGCATCAAAATAGGATCTGTTTTGGATTGCGAAAAATTCACTCGGCTTTGGGCAGTAGAATGTCTCACACCTAAAATATCTGATCTACATAACTGTTTAATTAACTTACAGCGCTTTTCATCAGAGTAGAACACCTCGTTTTACCTAACACCTACCACCTAACACCTAGATTTTTAACTGTGGTTTACTCATATAAAAACTGCTG
>JASJEE010000288.1 GCA_030064835.1 Microcoleaceae cyanobacterium MO_207.B10
GCAATCCTAAATTGGTTGTGACAAATTTAAGAATCATAAATATCACCTGGAATGCTTGTGATTTATAATCAATGGCTTCTGTATTATGGCTGTTTACGACTACTGAAATGTTACGACCTAAATAGGATTGCTATAGCATTTGCCATGACTAGAGCGGACATTCTTATACCTCTTAAATTTAGCCTGTGCTGCGAATTTGAAGTAGCATTTCCTGACGGAATGCTCCGCAAACAGCACTTCAGCAAGTCTCTTGCAGAGGAACTGTGTTATCAGCTTCTCAAGGTGTATAATGGACGGTTCATAACCCCATAAAAGGCGCACCACGCGCTTTTTCAAACTCTTGTGGAGGACTTAAACCCTTGAATTTTTACCACTTTTGCAGTTATTTTCTCTCATACTTACTACTTATCCCTAACCCCTAACCCCTAAAACCTAACACCTCAATATCAACCACTGTAGAAATATTTTATCAAAATAGTATTAATAGTATTAGTAGTTATGGACTCAGTTAAAACATCATCAAGTCGGACTTTAGCTCCTAATAGTCTTAGAAAAATGCACCATTTTGCCCTGAATGTGCAAGACTTACAAGTATCTCGGCATTTTTATGGTAATATACTTGCACTTCACGAACTCACAGGAGAAGAAATACCAAAAACTTTACGAAAATTAGTTGCAGAGGGCAAAGTCACTTCTTTTGTAACTCCAGATGGTACGGTACTTGATTTGTTTTGGGAACCGGAATTACAACCCCCAGATACAAACCCTAATCGCCAATTTACTCGTGCTAATCATTTAGCTTTTGATATTGCTCCAGAATTATTTGATGAGGCAGTACAAGTATTAGAAATAAATCAAGTGGTGATAGATAATGGCCCTATTAGTCGCCCCACAGGACGAGGAATTTATTTTTATGACCCGGATGGGTTTATGATTGAAATTCGTTGCGATCCTATCTAGAGACCTTCAAGAAAACATCTCTAGATAAATTATTTTCGGCGTTGAAACAGTTACTTCACCTGGGGATACTTGCTGAAATAGGTTTGCAGAACTTTTTTAGCAACTGGTGCAGCAGATACAGAACCATAACCACCATTTTCTACAATTACGGCAACTGCAATTTTTGAGTTATATGCTGGTCCAAAACCTACATACCAGGAATGAGACCTTTGCCCAATTACTTCTGATGTACCAGTTTTTCCTGCTGTGAGTGGAATAGTACCGTCATTTAGAGATCGAGCTGTGCCATAATATACAGCGTCAATCATACCTTCTCTAATAATATTGACGTATTCTGGTTTCAATCCGGTGGGGATGGGTTTGATTTTTTCAGTATTAGTGTCACTGGCAAATAGATGAGGCTTAATCTGTTTGCCTCCGTTGGCGATCGCTGCTGCTGCTGCTGCTAACTCTAAAGGTGTCACCAATACCATCCCCTGACCAATAGCCATGGTAACTGTATCACCCAAATACCAAGCGTCATTATATATTCTGCGTTTATCTTCTGCTGTAGGTATCAAACCATTATAACTAACAGGTATTCCTAGCAAGTTTAAATTATTGCCTCCCAAACCAAGACGACTGGCCCATTTGGCAATTTCTTCTGCACCGATAGCCATACCTGCTCGATAAAAGAAGGTATTACTACTGTAAGCTAATGCGCTCCTAAAACCAATGGCACCATATCCTCCACTATGTTCATTAAAGCTAATACCTCCTACATAGATCGAGTCAGAGGTATAAATCATAGAGTAGGGAGAAAATTTGCCTGACCCCATAGCAGCAGCAGAGGTGACAATTTTAAATGTACTACCTGGGGGATAACCCTGGAGAGCCCGATTTAAAAATGGTTGCTCTTTGCGATTAAGACTTTGCCATTCTGCTTCAGGCATAGGTTTTGTGAATACATTGGGGTTAAATCTAGGGTAACTTGCCATAGCTAATACTTCCCCTGTATTCACATCTAGGGCAACTACAGCTCCCCGTCGAAAACCTAAAGCTCTTTCTGCTGTTTTTTGAAGGTCTAGATCGAGGGTTAACTGGACTGGTTGTCCGCCTTGGGGAGAAATTTCTCCGAGATTACGTATTTCCCTATTCTCGGCATTAACTTCTATGAGTCGTTGACCCCATTTTCCAGCTAATCTATCGTTAGCACTTGCTTCTACACCAAGCCTGCCAACCATCATTCTCATTTTATATTCTGGATTAGCATTTAGTTCCTCTAATGTGGCTTCTCCGATATATCCAATTAGATGGGCTGCTAATTGTCCATGGGGATAGTAACGACTTGATTCTGCTCTGACTTCTACTCCTGGAAACTCTGCTGCACGCTCCTGTAAAGTGACAAAAGTATCACGACTGACTTCGTAGCTAAGATGTATATTTCTCTCTCCTACTTCTATAGCTTCTGCTAATTTTTTGAGAATTTGTTCTGCTGGTATATTTAGTAGGGGACTAAGTTTAGCTGCTGTAATTTTCCATTGTTCTAGAGGTTGTTCTTTTGGCCATAAATAAATGGAACGGGTGAGATGATTAGCGACAATGATTTTACCATGACGGTCACTAATTATTCCCCGATTGGAGGGAACTGGAATTGGGCGAATTCTGTTGTTTTCGGCTCGCTGACGATTTTCTTTACCATCAACTAATTGTAGTTGAGCTAGACGACTCACCTGTAAACCAATGGCGGTTGTAGTTAATAACATAATCAGAATTGCTCGGTACATTGAGCGTGACTGACGTTCTTGATCTGAAAGGTTGTTATCTTCTATTTTCCGGAATCCAAAACTAAAAGAAAATTCGCGCACCATAATTTATTAAGAATATTTTAGATTTTTATTTTAGATTTTAGAGCTAATAATTGAATTTCTGGTTAGGTGGGATAATGATTAATTTGACAGAAGGTTATAAATTTTCGATAATTAATCTGCTAAACACCAAGAAATAACTAAGAATAGTATCGACAAGCATAACCACCGAGGAATATGCAGCCATTGTATGAAGTCCATTGGCTCTAAAACAAAAATTTGAGTTATCAGCCAACTGAATACTAATAACATAGTTACAAGCAATAAAGACATACTATTTATTACCCAAGATAGACAACAGACTTTACTCACATTTGAGTATAATGTTAAGCGACCAACTAAACCAAAAATCGTAAATTCTTGTGCTTAAGACCCTTTTAGCTGACTTCCGGATTATCTTTGACCGAGACCCTGCTGCTCGTAACTGGTTGGAAGTTCTAATTTGCTACCCTGGTCTTCAGGCTTTAATTTTTCATCGCCTTGCCCATGGTTTGTATAGTTTAGGAATTCCTTTCTTGCCTCGCTTAATTTCTCATATTAGTCGTTTTTTGACTGGCATTGAAATTCACCCAGGGGCCGTAATTGGTCAAGGTGTGTTTATTGACCACGGTATGGGTGTTGTTATTGGAGAAACTGCTATTGTTGGCAACTATTGCTTGATTTACCAGGGGGTCACTCTTGGTGGGACTGGTAAAGAAACTGGCAAGCGTCATCCTACTTTGGGTGAGAATGTGGTTGTTGGTGGGGGAGCAAAGGTTCTCGGTAATCTCTATATTGGCGATAATGTTCGTATTGGTGCCGGGTCTGTGGTACTCAGGGATGTTCCTTCTGATTGTACGGTGGTGGGAGTTCCTGGTAGAGTTGTATATCGTTCTGGGGTTAGGGTTAATCCTTTAGAACATGGTAGTTTACCTGACTCTGAGGCTGAGGTGATTCGTGCTTTGGTCGATCGCATTGACTCTCTAGAACAACAGGTGGAAAATTTGCAAGGTCAATTACTAGGTTCTCATTTGGCTAAGTCTGAGTCAGAATCTACTACAGTTGTTGGTAGTGGTTGCTATTCTGAAGATCGGGGATAGTATTTGGCGTTTGGTATCTAATGGCTGGGAATGTTAAGGGTTTATGGCTTGGGTAAACCAAGTTTGCTGATCTTCTTTTTGATGAAGCCACCGATTTTGTGGTTCTCCTCGCAGTTCTAAATGATCCACTGTTGTCGGATTTAGCAATAATAAGCAAAAGTTTGACAAGGGTTCAAGTGAGTTGGGTGGGGGTAACTCAAAAGTATTGGTTTGTCCTCTGTGTTCTCTGGGATGAGGCCAAGTAAATTGTTGTTTGGCGTTGTCTGATATTTCTTGCCATGTAGTGTGTCGCGCTTTGGCAAGTTTGGGGTGAGGATTGTTGAGTCTGACTACGGTAAGTTTTCCTCTGAGACGAAATTGTTCTCTAGTTTTAGGAAAGTACCAGCAAGCTTCACCCCAAGAATTTTTTTCTATTTCTTCTACTTTTTGGCTACGGCTATCTGTAATAAATTTTAGCTGGTTGGTTTCTTCTAGAAAACCTCGAAACACTATAGTCCGATTTGCTGGAAGGCTATCTTCTGTTACTGTTGCTAGCTGAAGATAACGAGCATATACTAGGCTACTGTTTTTATGTAAGGCCCTGGCTAGGGAAGACCGCCATGGTGCTAGTCCTTTTTCTTCTACTGGATTTGATGCCATTATTATCTGGAATTACACTTTGGATTTATTTAAGGCTAGTTCTTCCTTATCAATTTTATCATACTTCATTTAAGCTGATATTGCAATAGGTATTTCTCGTTTTCCCAAAATATTATTTAATACCTATTTGATAGTTTTTGTTATAAATAGTATCAGCAGTGAAGTTGTAAGAAGGAAGATAGCTTTAGTTATCTAGTAAGCAAACAGCTATTATATCAATTTTCAAAAAGAATGTGATGCTTGAGCCAACTTCAACTATTAACTAATTAATCAAGTTTTTCGACTTTATCCCTTTGATAACCAGCCTTTTTCTTTGTTTTTCCGATGATTTCACCACACCCAAAATCCCACACCCAAAACCCAAGATTGATAATATTTGTAGCCAACATTTATCAATTTGGTATTAGCAGTCAGCTCTTTCTCCGGAATGCTACGCTTGCCAGCAATAACCTTATACTTAAGGATAGGGTATATATCAAGCTTTTTGGATAGGGGAAATAAGAAAAATTTTCCTTTGATAACAATTCTCTTATTTTCAAGGAGAGGTAATTTCAGTTATCAGTTATCAGTTAACAGTTATCAGTTAATAGTTAGCCTCCTCTGGTCGGAACTTTCCGCCGGAATGCTACGCAAACGTTAACAGTACTTCTGCAATAAAGAGGCTTGAAATTAGGAAGATTCTCTTTTTTTATCCCCTTAAAATGGGAGGCGCATACCCAGAATTTTTCGGTAATTGTTAATAATTAATTGTTGAAAGCAATTTCCGCGCTTTATCAGGTACAAATATTAACGATAAAACCTTTACGGCTGAATGTTTATGTTATCTAGGAAATGAGGAATCAAGAAAGAAAAAAAAGGAAAATCACAGATAAATATTTATATAGCGCTGTGCGCAGGGAACAGGGAACATAAAACAGGCAATAGTGAGAATAAATTGCCGATAATATAAGGCTTTTAGCTCTTGGACACCTCCTGCAATTTGTAAAGCGTGCCAGCGCACATTGCTATAAAACGAATTAGAAAATCTATATTTTTAGCATTCCCCTGCATCCGCGAGGAAAAGCTTTTTTTTCATTACTATAGAGGTGTTCTTGGATGAGTGAAGTATGATAGTTTTCTATCCCCTATTTTTATCTATTCCCGGTTAAAATTTTGCTAATTAAGAGATTGGGTAAAATCCTAAATTGGTGTATCTTGCAAAGAGCGAAAATTGCTCTAATTTCTCTAAATAAAATCAACGATAATTAGGTAAATAAAGTATCTCAACGAATATCTTTATAGAAGCGTTTAAGATAAGTGGGTGAAACACCAAAACCCCACAATAAACCAATAATTAAATAAATTAATGTAGCTTTGAAATTTCCCCATTTAGCCACACGGCGATCGCTAGTTTGTACCACGCGATTAACTAAATAAATTCGTCCGTATTGTACTAATTTTCGACATAAATCTGCGTCTTCCATAATCGGTAAATTAGTATCAAAACCGCCTACTTTCCAGAAGTCAGTACGACGACAAAACATTACTTGGTCTCCAAATAAAATTCGTAAACCTTTTAAGAATAAATGGGGGCGAAAAAGAAGAGGAGCATAAAATGTTTTGAGGTAATTATGTAAGGAGATATCCCAGTGAGTTGTTTGGGAGCTAGTCATAATAGAAATAAATCCCCCACAGACAATATTTGGATTTGCCAAAGTTTGAGAAATTATAGTGATGAGGTCATCTGGTACTATAGTATCAGCATGGAGAAAACAAAGAATTTCTCCTGTTGCTGCTTGAGCGCCGATATTCATTTGAATAGAACGTTGACGTTTAGGAGAATAAATAACAGGAACTCCAGAGGAAAGGGCGATAGAAACTGTCTGGTCTTGACTGTTAGCATCTACTACTAATATTTCTTTTGGTGGAGGGGTTAACAGGGAAAGATATTTGAGAGTTCGTGGGAGAGAATTGGCTTCATTGAGGGTAGGAATAATGATAGAAATATTAGGCATAAATTATAGATGTTTTGTCCAGCAGGCCAGTAGATACAAATTCAAAAGCAATTTTAGTTTACAGATAAATCTCAAAGTTTTGGGAGAGAATACTTAAGTTATAGTAGTTTATCTATCATTTTTTTTTGTAATTAATTAATGTTTTTACTAAATTCATAATAAGATAGATAATTTAGTCGAGACAAGTCTGGAAATTAAAGAAAATTATATATTAATATAATTAAGATAATTACAGACTTAAGAGCAAATACTCATAACTTGTACAATCTTACTATTGCCACTAAATATAATATATATATTATGGATAAATCATCAATAAAACGATTGCTAGAAGCATTAAAAAATGCTGATGAATTGATTAGGAATAAAGCGACAACTGAACTATGGCGGATTTGGTTTGAGCAAAAAGGAGTTGCTGGTCTAGAAGCAATTAGACGTTCAGAAAATTGGCGTCAATTTGGGGAGGTTGCGAAGGCTGAAGCAGTATTAAATGAATTAATTGAAGACTTGCCAGATTTTGCAGAAGCTTGGAATCGAAGGGCGGTTCTTTATTACACTTTAGGACAATATAAAAAGGCAGCAAAAGATTGTGAGATGGTGGTGAAAATTAATCCTTTTCATTTTGGTGCTTTTCATGGTTTAGGGTTATGTTATGCAGCATTGGGAGAATATCGAGAAGCTATTAAAGCATTTCAAAATGCTTTAGAAATTCAGCCTTATGCTATTGAAAATCAAAGATTAATTTTAGAATGTACCGCGAAATTAAGCTGAATAATAGACATCTCCAATAATAAAAAATAAAATAAATTATTTCTCCCTACTCCCTACTCCCTACTTCCTACTTCCTACTTCCTACTCCCTCTTTTCTGGAGATGTCTAATAGTTAGGGATAATACCAAATTCAAAAAATCTTGTTACAGTAAAATTCGGAAGCCCAATGGAATCGGAATATTTACACTTGTTCTATTAATTCTATTAAAACCTACCACCTAAAACCTATAACCAAGTAATCAGGGTCATTTCATTCTAGATTTTGAGCATGAATTTACTTACTTTCAGGTAGGGAAAGATAAATTTTATAAAGCTCAAAATAAGGTATTTTCGTAAATACACAAAATGGCACAGTTGAGAATGAAATAGCCCT
>JASJEE010000289.1 GCA_030064835.1 Microcoleaceae cyanobacterium MO_207.B10
ATGGCGTTGCTGAATCAAGGTATGAAAATAAAAACTCAACAATCTAGAATACTTACTATTTAATAGTGAGCGCGATCGCTAATAAATATAAATCATACCCAAAATCTGCAACGCCAGAATGATTAAATATCAAAGAAAATCAAAGGAAGAAGAAAAAGTATGAGAGAAAATCTACTTGTAAAGTGATTTAAAAAATGCTGAAAACAATAAATTAAAAAGATTTAATCAAACTTACCTCAACATTTCCACTATAAAAAAAATTCTTCCTATCTCCTGACTACTGACTACTTACACAATAACTAATCACCCAGATTTTATATTATTTGTCAAAAAAAATATTTATGCTTAGGAGTAAGAACTGGCAAGATATACCTCTATCTAACCAATAAAATTTGTCTTCATTCTATATTTCTCAACAACTATTCATCGCTCTGAAAATCGAATTTAATTTGTCGCCGTCTCTGCAACAGTAGTAATGATTTCTTGGAAAATAATTTCATCTTTACGGGGATCTGCATGGGCCACTTTAACCTCCAAGCGATCGCCCACTTCCACAGAGCGACCAAACCGCATTGCCAACTCTAAGCCCAACTCTTCCAATAAAACTAACCCTAAATTAATTTCTTCTTTCAACCACCGAATAATCAAAGCTTGCCACACTTCACCAGAGTTACGTCGTAAATATTCTAATCCCCAATAGCGGTTAGTAAACCTTTCCACACTAGAAGCTTCCCTAACAGCAGGGGCTAAACTCATTACCATTTCTTGCATTTCTTCTGGAGAGAAAGGTAACTGGTCTCCTCGCAAATGAGCTTTAATTTGAAAATGAGCTAATAAATCACTATAACGCCGGATAGGAGAAGTCACCTGAGCATAAGTTTCTAAAGCTAAACTAGCATGACGAGCAGGTATAATTCCCATTTCACTCTTAGGCATACACCGACGCATTGCCGAAGAACGAACTGGCCCAGCCGCCAATAACATTAGTTCTTCTGCTGGTGGCAGTTCTGGTTGAGGTTGACTGCGGTAAGGAAGAGGAAGATTATGTTTTTGACCATATTTTGCCCCCACTTCTCCTGTAAGAATCATCATCTCTGCCACTAACTGTCTGGAGGGCGAATCATCCAATACTTCTATAGTTATTTCATCATCTACTACTTTAATAACAGACTCTGGCATATAAATGCTAATAGAACCTTGAGACTGTCGCCATTGAAATCTTTGTTTTGCCCAGTGATGTAGAGCATGAATTTCTGGTTCTGGTTTAATTCCCAACTGGAGCATTTCATCTACATCATCATAGGTGAGGCGGTAGGTTGGTTTGATGTGGCTGGCATGAATTGTATAATCTATGACGGCTCCAGAGTCATCCAAAATTATCCCAAAACTTAAGGCACAACAAACTTGTCCCTCTAATAAACTCATTGGACCTGTTGCCAACTCAGAGGGGAACATGGGAACTATTCCTGTGGGTAAATATAGGGTAGTAGTTCTGCGTCTAGCTTCCATATCTAACTCGTCACCAGGAGTCAGTAAACGAGTGGGGTCAGCAATATGTACCCATATCCGCTGTTGACCATCTTCTAGAAATTCGATACTGAGACCATCATCTATTTCTCGCGTACTTTCATCATCGATGGTATATACTTTAAGATTGGTTAAATCCAAACGGTTTGTGTCTGGATCTGGTGGGAGAGATTGTAGGCAGCTTTGAGCCACTTCTAGTACCTTGGTAGAAAAATGTGTTGGTATCTGGCTACGTCGCAAAAATAGGTTTTCATGTTCACTCCATAGACCCAGATCTACTAATAGTTTAAACGCTGCTTCTTGAGTTTCTGGTAATTCTAGGGTTGCCAAAGTTTCCATTGCTGGAATGCGATGAGATGCTTCTTCTCCCTGAATTGCAAATCTTTCTATAGAATCTAAACGAGTACGGTCACTAGGCTGCCATTCTACATCTTTTCCGGCAAGTCGGTTTTTTACTCTTAGTAAGAATTCTTCTAGTTCTTGTTGTCGTTGCTGTTGGACATCTTGTTGATGTTTAATATCTGCTACTTGGGCTACTGGGCGGGGTTCGTAGCGATCGCCTTTTTGCTTAAAGTAGATTTTATCGTCTGATAATAGTATATGAGCTGCGTAACATTGGGCCGGTGTTTGCTCTGAGAACAAAAGCTGGGCCATTCCTGCTGGATTTACTGTTTCTCCTTCTTCAACCAATATTTCCCAGGCTACTTCTATACTAGAAGGGTCTATATAGGTTTCTACTTCCTGAAGAAATTTTAGAATTTCTGATGACTTGTAACTTTCTCCTGCTATTTCATAAGTTATTTGTTTTGGGGGTATGCTGTGAGATTGACCATTAGCTTCTACCACCACCCAATTTTTTTTGCCATCAGGACGTTCTGCTACGGCTAGTCGGCGCTCTCCGTGCAGTCTAAATTCAATTAATTTTCCCTTCTCCACTTTACCTTTAATTCATTACTATAAATTTTCTTTGCTTCTAGGTTGTGGTTTTTTTCTTTAGTATTGTTTGAGATTTTTTGACTTTGGGGTTTTGATAATTTACTTGAATTATTTAATTATTTCAATTTGAACAATTTTCAATATTTTCCCAAAATCTCAAATCTCAAACACCCTATTTTCAACCTTCTTTATTAACGTAAGGCAACAATGCCACCAACCTCGCTCTTTTGATACTTTTTGTGAGGTCTCTTTGTTGTTTTGCCGTTAAACCTGTGATTCTTCTGGGCAGAATTTTACCCCTTTCTGTCACATATTTTTTCAGTAATTCTACATCTTTGTAGTCGATTGGGTCTCCTGGTTTTATTGGTGATACTCTTTTACGGAAGTAAGCCATTGTTAATTATTTGTTAGTGATTTTTGTTGATGTTTAATTTTTTGACTTTCTGTTAGTTATACCCACTGATTGTTCACTTAATCTCTTTATGAACTGTGTGTTTATTGCAGTGAGTACAAAACTTTTTCAATTCTAATCTTGCTGTTGTATTCCGACGATTTTTAGTAGTAGTATACCGAGAAACACCTGCCGAACGCTGGTCGAGATTTGTTCTGCACTCTGTACACTCTAGGGTGATAATAATTCTGACTCCTTTAGCCATAACTTTAAGTTAGTTTCTACTAATTTTATTAGACACAAATTATTATCTTCTCACATAACGCTTGGCTTCGTCAAGCAACCACTTTACCTTAATATCTAGGGAGTAACCTCTCATACTTCCGACTACAATTGTATTAGCTACTCTATCGTGGAAAGCTTGCTGATATCTCTCTATATCTACTAAAGCTACTGTAAAGTCTAATAATAAGGGGAGCATCAGTAGTAGAACAGTCGCATTTCCTGATGTCAGATTACTGATGCCTATCATGGCCAATGCTCCGGCCAAAGACAGCAATCCTTCCCGCTTGGATAGTTCTAGGATTTCAGGAGTTTTTTGGAATCTAGGATCTAAAACTTTAATATCTAGAGCCCATCGCCCTAAGCTCTGACCATAGTTTTTGTATACTATCAAAACTCGTATTCCTGTCCATAGCACGATAAAAAATACTATAAATGTGAACCAATTATTACTGATTATGGAACTGATAAACCAAACTGCTGTAGCATCTATACAAAATGCTGCTACACGACGGGATAGTGGAGCTTTTGGCAGTTGGGGTATAATATCATTACTCATTATGTCATTATGATATAGGCTAATTATTTGGTTCTCAAGGAATAATATCTAACTACCTTTGTTTGCTTTTTTTATATTATAAGTTACTTTTATTGATCTGAATCGGATAAATTTTTTTAAGCATTCAGCTAGCCTCCTATCGGAGGAACTGCGTTATCCACTATTTATTTTAGTTTTAGATCAAGGCTTTATTAATTAAGTCAAAATTAAATCTTATGTAAGCAGTTAGCTCTCAGCTTTCACCTTTCAGCTTTCAGCGTTCCTTGTTTGTTGCATTTGAAGGAGGAATTAGGATTTAATATTGACTAGTGACTACTAGAAACAACTGTGATTATTTGTAGCAAACATTTATTAATTTGGTAATACATATAAATTCATAGATATTTTCACATCAAAAATTTAATTTAGAGAATTTTTAAATTATATCGCCTAAATAATTAAAAATTGTAGTAAAAAAAATTAACCATCTAGAAATATCTGAATCAATAATACAGATAAAAACTTAGAGTAATCTAATTCCCATTAATAATCAATGCGATTATGGCTATAACTAAAAATACCAAAAATATCCAATTAAAATATATAAAATAAATCTAAATTCTTGCCATGAGATTTATTCACAGATAAAATTATCAAATTTCAGATAATTCAGATAATATAGAAATATTAAGCTAATCAACCCATACCCTTACTTTATCCCATAATGGAAGTTCGTTTTAACATACTTCGCCAAAATCAAAATACTTCTCCTAAAGTTCAAACTTATACCTTAGAAGTTGAACCTGCCAACACAATTCTAGAATGTCTTAACCGCATTAAGTGGGAGCAAGATGGCAGTTTGGCCTTTCGCAAAAATTGTCGCAATACTATCTGTGGTAGTTGTTCAATGAGAATTAATGGTCGTTCCGCTTTAGCTTGCAAAGAAAATATTAGAAATGAAGTAGCCAGACTACAACAAATAGCTAATCACAATTCGGCTGATACTACTACAAAATCTATACCAGAAATAACTATTTCTCCTATGGGAAATATGCCAGTAATTAAAGACTTAGTAGTAGATATGACGAGTTTTTGGCAGAATTTAGAAGCAGTTGAACCCTATGTAAGCACAGAAGCGAGAAAAATTCCCGAACGAGAATTTTTACAGACTCCCACCGAACGTAATCAACTTAATCAAACTGGTAATTGTATTCTTTGTGGGGCTTGTTATTCTGAATGTAATGCTCGTGAAGTTAATGCAGATTTTGTCGGTCCCCACGCTCTAGCAAAAGCTTACAGAATGGTAGCAGATTCTCGCGATAATCAAGTTGAAAAAAGATTAGAAAAATATAATTTTGACACTGCTGGAGTCTGGGGTTGTACTCGTTGTTATTATTGTAATTCTGTCTGCCCTATGGAAGTTGCACCAATGGATCAAATTGGTAAAATTAAACAAGAAATTCTTGCTCGTAAAGACAAACAAGCTAGCCGTTCAATTCGTCACCGAAAAGTATTAATTGATTTAGTTAAAGATGGGGGTTGGATTGATGAGCGAAAATTTGGTATTCAAGTAGTTGGTAACTATTTTCGGGATATTCAAGGATTATTGAGTTTGGGTCCTTTGGGATTACGAATGTTAGCAAAGGGTAAATTCCCCTTTACTTTTGAGGCTTCAGAAGGTACTGAAACTGTACGCTATCTGATTTCTTCGGTAAAAAGCTTAGACAAAAAATCTACTTAATAAATGTCTAGCAATTGTTTTTAAATCTCCCAGATAACTTTTAGAAAACTAATCAATATTATGTCTGAAAATTCTGCTTCTACTTCTAAATCTACATCTGCACCAGAATCTACTAAAAAAGCACAAACGGCTAAGGAACTTCAACCTGCTTTTGGCTGGAATACTTACGCTGAAAAAATTAATGGTAGGTTCGCAATGGTGGGATTCGTAATTTTGTTGTTACTGGAATTATTTACCCATCAGGATTTATTTTCTTGGTTGGGCTTACGTTAGAAAATAGTAAATTAGTAAATACAATTTAGGGCGGCACAATTAACAAATGATATTGGAATAGTTAATTCCTAAGTCAACTCAAAAAAATCAATATTCCAGGAATTTAATTAATAGTTGTCTTCAAAATTATTCCTGAAAATGTGCAAAGCCTATATTTTTTTTACTAATACCTAAACTAATGGCTAAATGCTAATAGCTATCTCTTAAAATTGTACTTAGCTATTAGCTCTTAACCATTAATATTTTCAAGTCAGACAGTTTGGAATTGACCTGATATCTAAAGTTATAAGTTCGATATTTTCAATTCCAATCAAAAATCAGAGATAAATTTTATTGTTGACTTGATTCAATTACTTGAAGATTATATTGACCCCGACCTGTTTTATCGTAAGAGTTGACAATTACTCTATAAGTACCTGTAACAGGTAATTTAATTGTTAGTTGAGAATTTGTATTTTTCTGACTAATATCATCATGTTCTCCAAGTAGTTCACCAGTAGGACTAAAAACTGCTAAATAAGTATCAAAATCAGGACTTTCTAGAGTTAAAGTTACTATTTGCCCTTCATTGCCTTCAAAAGTATGTTCATCGTAAATACTTTCATCTGATGGCAACACTAAGTCTCCATCAATAAGTTCACCCTGATGTTCTACAATTATCTGTGATTCTTGGCTAGAAGGAGTAGTTTCTGGAGAGGGACTATCTTCCGGTGAGGGTGTCATCTCTGGAAAGGGAGTAGTTTCTGGAGAGGGACTATCTTCCGGTGAGGGTGTCATCTCTGGAAAGGGAGTAGTTTCTGGAGAGGGACTATCTTCGGGTGAGGGTGTCATCTCTGGAAAGGGAGTAGTTTCTGGAGAGGGACTATCTTCGGGTGAGGGTGTCATCTCTGGAGAGGGAGTAGTTTCTGGAGAGGGACTATCTTCCGGTGAGGGTGTCATCTCTGGAGAGGGAGTAGTTTCTGAAGATGGACTATCTTCCGGTGATGAAGAATCCTGAGCCAAAATTTCAGACTGAGCTGAAACTTGAGTATTAGTATAACTAACAACTACTTGGTCAGATGGAACCAGAGGGGATAGAAAAGGTTCTCCCAAAATAGTTAGTAAGCCAAAAGGAGCGATCGCCCAAAATCTAACTTGACGCATTAATTACCTCAATATAACTTGCCTAAGTTCTCCAACTAGCCTACTAGCATAGTGGGAAATAATCACTAATAATTAGTTTAATTAGTTAGTACAATAGCTTTTGACATTCGTCTGTGAAATCAAAGATGATCGGGGGTGATTCTTTCTTTAATAACTCTTAACTAAGTTCAAAATATAATTTAGTTTAATTTTTATCAGACTTTCTTCACTAGTTTTTCGCTTTTTATCCAAGCATAATGACATTTTTGTAGTCAATTTGTTTGGGGATAATTTAGCATTACTATTGTTTGTTACTTGGTTATAATACATGAAATTTATCCTATATCTATAGCAATCCTAAATTATTAGTAATAAATCACAAAATAGATAAAAATTCTGAAACTCTTAGCCCTTTTTCTAGGATATTTTTTTCACAAGCACACATCCGAATGCTATATCTATATTATGATTTACACTTTATGAATACTTTGTATAGGAATTAAAAATAATTTGTCAAATATTTCAAAATACATCTAAACTGTGAAGCCATTAGAAACTATTAGCTATTTTCTTAGTTTGCTGTTTACTACTACTAATAATTACTTCTTTACTGCTAGCAATATTTAGAGCTTACTGATTCAGTATAAAAGCATTTACATAAAAGAATCAGCCTTTTTTCCCATAAATAAAGTAGAAACTTTTAGAAGTAAATATAGTGAAAATATGATGATTTCGAGAATATATATTCCTTCTAAATTACAGCGGTTTTCATTTCAGTAGACCACAGTAGGGACGTTGCATGCAACGTCCCTACAAGCTTTTGGTTATGGCGATGTGGTTCATCAATTT
>JASJEE010000290.1 GCA_030064835.1 Microcoleaceae cyanobacterium MO_207.B10
GGAAATCTGGGAAATCTGGGAAATCTGGGAAATCTGGGAAATCTGGGAAATCTGGGAAATCTGGGAAATCTGGGAAATCTGGGAAATCTGGGAAATCTGGGAAATCTGGGAAATCTGGGAAATCTGGGAAATCTGGGAAGGGTGGGAAGTTTGGGAAGTGTGGGAAGTACAGGACTCAAAAATATAGGGTTGTAAATATTCTCTGACGACAAAGAATTAGCCATGAGGGAGTAGGGAGCAGGGAAACTCTAAGAATTGGATAATTTATTTTTTGCTATTCCCTACAGCGCTTTTCGCTCTTGATGAACCACCGGAGCCATAACCAAAACTTTGTAGGGACGTTGCATACAACGTCCCTACTGTGGTCTACTGAAATGAAAACCGCTGTAAAAGCTGTTAAGCATTATCAAAATTACAGCCAATAAAAATTTCAACAGAGACAAATTTTGAAAATTATTTCATGTATTATTTCATGTAGATATTCTCTACAACCAAATATTAGGAAATATCGACTTTCCAACCTCTCGCACTGACTTATTAATCATCCTGGCAAATTTAATATGTTCCTCGTCTGGTTCCACAGGAATAATATTAGCTTTCTCCCCAAACTTAAATTTATCTATCACTAAATTAGCAGCTTCTAAACCTGTCACATAAGCTTTTTCTTGAGACCATGAACCGTGAAGATTCACAATCCAATCCCCACTCATAAATACATTCTCAAAACTTGTCTTTGCCGGGAGTAAATATTGATAACTGCCAGGGAAAAAATGAGTCACAGCTTGTCTAACTCTCACCACACTTTGGTCAATAATTTCTGCTGCTCTAAATTCCGGAATACAAGTTGCTAAATATTCCCGGACAATTTTAATTATTTCCTCATCGCTCAAAGGCAAAAATTGATTGGCATGATAAAAATCTACCTCTACAACTGTTCCCGGTTCATCTCGAAATTCATCATGTAAAGCATTCAAATCAAAAAACGTCCAGCCTGTAGTAGCATCAAATCCAAAACAAGCATTAGAAGCGCGGGGAATGGAAATTTTTCTATCAAACCATAAGCGCGTTCCTAATACATCTACTCCACCAAGATTATTAATATTCCTAAATTCTTGACGACTTTGTAACGCCTCGCTACCTGCCAATATCTTTTTCATCCCACTAATACCGACAGCAAAAATTACTGCATCTGCTTCATAAGTTTTATCTTCACAAACAACTGCTTTAGCTTGACCATTATCATCAACTATTAAGTCAGTAACTCGTTGCTTTGTCAGAACTTTTCCACCTATTTTTTCAATACTTTCTACCCAAGGTTTAAAAATCATTTCTCCCACCGTACCCCGACACCAAACTACATCAAAATCAGCTTGGTGAGCCAGAATAAAATAATATAACATTCCCAATGCAGCAGCAGCAGAACATTGTTCTCCGGGGGCAAATAAACCAACTAATAACATAGCGTTAAAAGCATCGTCATATAATCTTTTGGTAACGCCATATTGTTTGAATAATTCTCTTGCTGTTACTGAATCATATCTACGCCAAGCTTCATCAGAATTATCAAAATCAATCACAGAATAAAGTAGGGGGAGAGCAGAAAGGCGATCGCTCAAAGGCAGCCGTTTAAATTGAGTATAAATAAAAGTACCGAGAGGAGTTGGTAAAGGGGGCAAATCTTGAAATATCGGAGATTCTACCTCTAAACCCGCAGGAGAATATTGAGCCGAACGAGTCCAAGGGGTGAAAGGATTCAGGTTTAACTCATTGACAAGAGAGAATATATTATGGTAAGGATACCAAAAACCATGTATTCCTACTTCTACGGAACGACCACCAGGAGTTTTCCAACCAGCCACTAGACCGCCTGGGTAGGGGCCAGCTTCTAAAAGTGTAACGTCGTAGCCTTGTTTGGCTAACTGGTAAGTGGCTCCTAATCCTGCCCAACCAGCACCAACTACTACGACTTTTGGGGTTTCTGTTTCTTTTGACATAATGATTTTTGATTTATCTATTACCAAATCCTTTAGTAAGAGGGTATTAAAAAAGTTGCACCTTTGGCATAAATAAGATTTGAGAGGCTGAAGTATAGAATTACTTTTGGTAACTTTTGGTAATTGGTATAATTCCTATATCCTAGCTCCTGAATTCTGAGTCCTGAATTCTGACTCCTAGCTCCTAACTTCTGACTTCTAGAATCTCCCCGCCTCAAGTAATAGGGTTTAAGATTAAAAAAAGTCTATATATAGCAGTCTAAGCAAAGCTTGGGACATTCCTAAATGCTCTTTCCGAACGTCAGATATTACTTCTGTACGGGTGGTTCCCGAACCACCCCTAATTCTGACCACCGCCGGAGTCTACCCTTGCAGAGGCGGGGGCGAGGGCAACCTTCTGACTTGCGCGTAGCGCTATATATACTGGAAAATCAATTTTTGATCACATAAACCCTGTAAAGTCAAGAAAATAAATATTAGTGTTAGAACCAACCCAGAACAGCCCAGAGCTGGATCTGAAGACCTTATTTCCATTTGAACTAGATAAATTCCAGAAACAGGCGATCGCAGCCCTGAATGCTGGAAAATCTGTAGTTGTTTGTGCCCCGACAGGCTCAGGCAAAACCCTAATCGGAGAATATGCCATTTACCGGGCCCTCAGTAGTCAGCGACGAGTATTCTATACCACACCCCTAAAAGCCCTGTCAAACCAAAAATTGCGGGACTTCCGAGAGCAATTTGGACCGAATATGGTAGGGCTAGTCACGGGGGATACCTCCGTCAACCGGGATGCCCCAGTATTGGTAATGACCACAGAAATCTTCCGAAATATGCTCTATGGCACACCTATTGGGGAGATTGGTACATCCCTAGAAGGAGTAGAAGCCGTAGTTCTAGACGAATGCCATTATATGAACGATCGCCAACGAGGCACAGTCTGGGAAGAATCAATAATTTACTGCCCACCAGAAATTCAATTATTGGCTCTTTCGGCCACAGTAGCTAATAGCGATCAACTCACAGACTGGATAGCCAGAGTTCATGGGCCTACCGAACTGATTTACTCTGAGTTTCGACCTGTCCCCCTAGAATTTAACTTCTCCAACAGCAAAGGTCTATTTCCCCTATTCCACGACAAACGGAAAAGAATTAATCCCCTGCTAAAACCAAAAAACAGGCATACAGGTAGAGACCGCAATAGACAACTAGAAGCTAATTTGCCAGAAGTCTTGTTTCAACTCCAACAGCGGGATATGCTACCAGCAATCTACTTTATATTCAGCCGTCGGGGATGTGGTCGAGCCGTTGAAGAAATAGCTCAGGCAAATCATCTCAGCCTGGTTAACAAAGCCGAAGCTACTAAATTAGAAGTCCAAATCAGACAATTTCTGACCCGCAACCCTGAACTAGCTCGCTCTCCCCAGCTTGAACCCCTAAGCAGAGGAATAGCTGCTCACCATGCGGGAATGTTGCCTGTTTGGAAAGGCTTAGTTGAGGAATTATTCCAGCAAGGTTTAATCAAAGTGGTGTTTGCCACCGAAACCTTGGCCGCAGGAATTAATATGCCAGCCCGAACTACTGTAATTTCCAGCCTCTCCAAACGGACAGATGATGGCCACCGACTCCTAAAACCCTCAGAATTTCTCCAGATGGCAGGTAGAGCTGGACGACGAGGTATGGATATTCGAGGTTATGTGGTTACTCTTCAGACGAGATTTGAAGGTGCAAAAGAAGCACATTATTTAGCAACTTCAGCAGCAGACCCTCTGGTAAGCCAGTTTACTCCTAGCTATGGTATGGTTCTGAATTTGCTCCAAACTCATACCCTAGAAGAGGCGAAGGAATTAGTAGAAAGAAGTTTTGGCCAGTATTTGTCTACTCTGTCTTTGCTACCAAAGCTCAAGGAAATTGAGCAAATGCAAGAGGAATTAACATCTCAACGACAAAAGCTCGGTATTTTTGAAGAAAATGATTTAGTTAATCTCGAAAAACTCTTAGCTGACTATGAAAAATTACGGGAAAAAGGCAAAGAGGGGAAACGACTCCTGAAAATTTTGCAAAAGCAAGCTGAGGAAACCCACAGAAAGGAAATGTCTTTGGCGTTGTCTTTTGCTGTTTTGGGGACAATTGTTAGTTTGAAAGGCAAGCACGTTCCTACTGCTAAGAAATCTAATGCTGACCCCATTCCGGCAGTATTGGTGGCAAAAGTTCCGGGGCCTGGTAAGTCTGCTTATTCCTTATGTTTAGGTAGAGATAATCGGTGGTATGTAGTAGCAGCAATGGATGTTGTGGTTTTAGAAGCAAATTTACCTCGGTTGGCAGCAGTAGACTATATGGAATTGCCTGTTGAGATGGACTTTCGTCTGGGGCAATGTCGCAAAGGAGATCAAGTTTCTCTGGTTATAGCCCAACAAATTCCAGAACTACCACCTCCAGCAGATGCTCCCGAAGTTATTACACAAATGCAAAAAGTAACTACTCTAGAAGCACAAGCTGAGAAACATCCGCTTCAGGAGTGGGGGAACCCTCGTACTTTGCTGAAGGGTTGGCGACGAATTAGTGTTTTGGAGACAGAAATAGGCGATCGCCAAACTGAGTTAGAGGATGAGTTGGCACGTCACTGGCAAGAATTTCTCAATCTAATAGACATTTTGCAATATTTTGGTTGTTTGCATGGAGTAGAACCGACAGAAATGGGTCAAGCTTGCGCTGCAATTCGGGGTGATAATGAATTGTGGCTAGGTTTAGCGTTGATGTCGGGAGCTTTTGACCTACTTGACCCCCACCATCTGGCTGCTGCTTGCGCTGCTTTGGTGACGGAGGTTACTAGACCTGATAGTCGGACACGTTATCAGTTGTCTATGGAAGTAGAGGAAGCTTTAGCTAGTTTGCGGAGTTTACGACATCAGTTATTTCAGGTGCAGCGTCGATATCGAGTGGCATTACCTGTTTGGTTGGAACGGGAGTTGATTAGTTTAGTAGAACAGTGGGCTCTCGAAACTGAATGGCAAGAGTTAGTCGAAAATACGAGTCTTGATGAGGGGGATGTTGTCCGGATTTTACGCCGTACTCTTGATTTCTTGTCTCAAATTCCTCATGTGCCTCATTTATCTGATGAGTTAAAAAGGAATGCTCGTCTTGCTATGGGTTTGATTGATCGTTTCCCTGTCAATGAGGAGGTGGAATAGACTTGATAGGGGAGTGGGGAGTAGGGACGTTGCATGCAACGTCCGTACAGGGGTGTGGGAGTAGCTGACACAAATTCATCCCTTTAGCTTTACCACACTAACCTGCAATTTCCTGTAAAACATCTTATGGTTGGCGATCGCTTTACCTAATACCAATTAAAAAAATAATGTGATGCTTGAGAAAACTGCAACTATTAACTAATTAAGAAAGTTTTTCCACTTTATCCCTTTGATAACCAGCCTTTTTCTTTATTTTTCCTACTTACTTCACCACACCCAATACCCCACACCCAAAACCCAAGATTGATAATATTTGTAGCAAACATTTATCAATTTGGTATAATACTCAGCCCGGCTATGAAAAGGTACTTTTTGCAGATATTTTCCAACTCTTCTGCCTTCTGGCTTTGGACTAGGAAAGTGTAAGTATTCAACCTGACATGATATGAGGTGCTGATTACGATCAAACACCTTTATTCAGACCTAAAATTTTTAATTAAATAAAGCACTGATTAATAATAGTTGAATTGGCTGGTTTTAATCAACATTTATTTAACAATCAACTACAGCAGACATGATACTCTGTTGAATCTGAGTAAATTTATAACAAATTATTTTAAATTTACTGTATCATATATTATATATTTATCTTATCTTTAAATTTAAAAAATTAATCTTTAAATTTACCTCCACTCTTAAATTATTAACAACATTTAATTTTTATTTTACAAATCACTTAAACCTATACTAGCCAATATATTCACATTTTGTGAGAGTTTTTTTGTGCCAATTGATACCAAAAAACGTTAGCACAATTATCTATTAATTATCAACAGTAGTTTTAACTCTATGGTAGTTTGCTTTGCATGAGAGTGCATATTTAGCGAAATTCAATCAGAACATTCGGGGTGTATTTTTTTTACTAAAGATTAACGGTCATCTATTTTGTACAAAAAATCGATGGCTCAATAATTGGGGATTAGAAAATTCTCACAAACTACTGCTCGGAACTTTATGATATTTTTCTTGAGGTTGATATCTGATTTTTCTCCCAAAATTATCATGGCTAGAAACTTTTTGTCTCACCTTTATCTGTAAATTATTCCGCTCAAATATGACTACATTAATTTCAAATTTTTGATTAATGCTCATACTTGAAAAAGTGTTCCTTGCTATATCTTGAATTAAAAATAATTATCTTGTAGTTAAAGTAGCACTAACTAAAAGGCAAAACTTAAATCAGAACATCTATAAAATTGGATATCAGCTCATAGTAGTTTAATTTTATCCTGAATTTATCTCTGATTTCTTAGACAAAAACAAACAGCAAACAATACTGAACTTTCATCCTATGGCTTGATTCAGGAAATAATTCCAAAATCTATCAATATTTAGATAAGTTCTATCCCTTCTCCGCTATTGAACTTGACAGACAATATCTAATATGTTAATGAAAAAATCATAAAATTACTGTAGAGGTCTTTTCCGGATTTTTACTGATAACAAGAGATGAAAAAAATGGCCCGATAAAAGACTCTACTATATTCTTAAAATCTGCCAAAGTAATTTATTCTTGATATCAAATTAGTAAGTATAATGAATAAACAGAAAAATGATCAAAATGAAGAGAAGTACAGTAAATTCACAATAATGACTATAAATTATACAAATATATTAACAGATAACCAATTTTTAGGTGATGGGATTTGTCTGGACAAAATCTTAGATATATCAAATATTATATGCAGCTAGAAAAGCAATTATCAATAAATTTCCACTACGAGTTAATTGAATTTACAAACAAATATCAGAATTGATGAGTAAAAATACGGCTTTATTAAAACAATTTCTACCACAGTTTGCAGGTACATTACTAGGTTTAATGGTACTGCTACCAACAGCAGGCAGTGCTAATACTTTAATGGGAATAGTTCGTAGTCCAGAAAACTCCGATGAATGGAATCAAATTATTACAAGAATACGGGCTACAGGAATCAGTTATCAACCCATTGATTTAAGTCAAATAAATACACTTGCTGACTTATCCGGAATCAAAATTATCTTCCTACCAAATGTTGAAAATTTAACCCAAACCCAAGTAGAAATTTTCCAAGAGTGGGTGAAACAAGGAGGAAGATTAATCGCTAGTGGCCAGGTAGGCAGAAAATCTCAACCTGGAGTCCGACAAAAATTGCGATCGCTCCTCGGTTCCTACTGGGCTTTTCCCCTGAGTCAACCTACTACACCAGAAGCCAGATACCGTTGTTTAGATATTGCTTGCAAAGAATCTACCACTTGGGTGCCGATAGAAAATAACCAAGGCATAGTTGAAGGTGGGGTATTAATTCCCGCTGGCTTAAATAGTAGTACCGCTGCTATCTGGAAAGGCAGTTCTGGTTCCTCAGCAGTAGTCACAACTCCCCAAGCGACCTATTTCGGTTGGCACTGGGGTAGAAGTGATGCTGCT
>JASJEE010000038.1 GCA_030064835.1 Microcoleaceae cyanobacterium MO_207.B10
CATCCTCGTGAAGTATTGAGTCGCGAACAGATTTTGGAAAATGTTTGGGGTTATGATTTTTTGGGTGAATCTAATGTAATTGAGGTATACGTTAGATATTTACGTCTGAAAATTGAAGGTGAAGGAGAGAAGCGGTTAATTCAGACAGTTCGTGGTATTGGGTATGTGCTACGAGAGGCTTAGATTTTCTGAATTTAGGATTTTTCCCTTACTCAGAAATTGTGGGTATGCGCCTCCCCTTTTAAGCTATTCCTGATCAGGACAGTCCTCAAACCCTTTTATGAAGCAGGAGATGGGGGAGTGGGGAGATGGGGAGGTGGGGCGATAAAAGCCTCTAAATTAGGTGCTGACAAAATTGGTTGGTAGGGTTAGGAGACCGGGACCCGGAGACCCGGAGACCCGGAGACCCGGAGACCCGGAGATGGGGGAACACGCGAAAGCATAGCCTTAGATATAGGAAATAAAAAAATTATCCTTCGATTCAATGCTCTTCTTTTCCATGATCGGTAATTGTTAATTATTAATTATTAATTATTAATTGTTGAACTATCCTAATATTGGAAATGGCAATATTTTGACTCTGTTTTGATACACCTAACTTCCAAAAAATCAGTTTCAGCCTACTTTCTATTGTCTCATGGCAGCCGTGACCCTCGGCCACAGCTAGAACTAGAAAAACTAGCTGCTATTTTTTCTTCGCAATTAAAAACCTTGACATTATTACCATTATTTGGTAATAAAAGACAGATTATTGCCGTAGGTACATTAGAATTAGGGCCAATATCATTACATGAGCAATTATATAAATTTGGCCAACAGGTGCGATCGCTTAACATTAGCAAAATTCAAGTAATACCACTATTTTTACTGCCTGGAGTTCATGTCAAGGAAGATATTCCAGCAGAAATAGCGATCGCGACCCAAAACCTCACAGCAGAAAAGGATTTTAATCATGGTACTAAGATAAACCAGATGAAGCACCAGATTAAATTTAATCTTTGCCCTCATCTTGGTTCCCATCCCAAAATTATCAAGCTACTCTCCAGAAGAATCTCTCCTTTGACTGCTGATAATTGGGTACTTTTGTCTCACGGTAGTCGTCGCCCAGGGGCTAACGAACCAGTGGAAAAAATAGCCCTACTTCTACAACGAAAATGTCAAGTTTCTGTTCATACAGCCTATTGGTCTGTTCCTCCCGACATAAAATATCTGGTTAAAAGATTAGTCGAACAAGGGCATCAAAATATAGGTATTTTGCCTTACTTTCTTTTTCATGGGGGTATTATCGATGCGATCGCCCAGGTGGTCAATGAATTGGGTCAAAAATATCCTTCTGTTCAATTTCATTGGACCGAACCTCTTGGGGCGACAGAAGAATTAGCAGAATTAATTGTCGAATTGATTCAATAGTCAATCAAAAACACCCCCCGCCAGGACAAAAGCATCTAAATTCTGTAAGGCTTTACCAGTAAGCTTTATAACATTTTATAAATCCAAATGGATGACATTGATGTCCTCTAAGCACTTCAAAAATTAAGATGCGTTTGTCCTCACACTCTTCTGAGCCAAGATTTAGAGAAAATTTGGGGAGGCGTTCAAAAAGTTATTCAGCTAATCAAACCCGATCAACTATTCACTAACCAGAACTTTCTGCTACTTCTTCGGCTTTCTCTTCTCCAAAGACTACTCGTAACAGAGGAGGCGCTAGGAATGTTGTAATAATCACCATTAAAATAATTGCCACATCCAAAGCAGGAGACAAAGCACCACTAGCAGAACCAACAGAGGCAAAGACCAAACCAACCTCACCCCGTGGCACCATACCAACACCAACAGCTAAACGGTTAATATTATCAACACCAAACACACTAAAACCACAAGCGACCTTACCAACAATAGCTACCACGATTAAAAAGACCGCAATAACCAAGCCTTCGCGGTTAGTAGGAATAGCCGGGTTAAGTACCCCCAAATTAGTCTTAGTCCCAACAGTGACAAAGAAAATCGGAACAATAACATCAGAAATAGGACGAATTAGTTCTTCAAGTTCCCTACCTACTTCCGTTTGATCCAGATTATCCAAAACCAGGCCAGCAGCAAAAGCCCCTAAAATAGCCTCTAGGTGAATAGCTGCACCAATGTAGGCCATAAATAAAGCAATAGTTAAAGCAGGAATAACGGCACGCCCACGAGTTTTAAATTTGCCCCCAAAGAAAACAAAAGTATCGTTAAAGAAACGACCAAGTAAAATTGCACCAACCAAGAAAACACTGGCACTAACAATTAAATAGACAACATTAAGTACATCTACCTCGCCAGTTTTAGCCAGACTCGCTACAACTGCCAGAATAATAATACCTAGAACATCATCAATAACTGCTGCACCTAGAATAATTTGACCTTCCTGGGTATTGAGACGATTAATTTCTGCCAGTACCCTAGAAGTAATACCAATACTGGTAGCTGTGAGAGCAGCTCCAGCAAAAACCGCTGGTACTACTGACACATGAAATAGAACCATCATACCTGCAGTACCAGCAACAAATGGTAAAGTTACTCCTACTACGGCCACAATTAGGGACTGAACGCCAACTTGCATTAAATCTCTAATATTTGACTCTAGACCAATTTCAAACAGCAAAATGATTACACCAAGTTCTGCCAGAACTTCTAGTACCTCACTTTGTACTTGAAATGTAGCTTCAGCAGCATCAGGAGTTAAACCTGCCGTTGCTTCTAAAATAGTGATAATTAATGATGAAGAACTATCACCGCCACTTTCTGGGAAAATTACGAGGTTTAGGGCCGAAATACCAATAACTACACCGCCCACCAATTCTCCCAAAACAGGAGGGAAACCTAACCAATTAAAAAATTCACCCCCTGCTTTACTAGCAATGTAGATGGCCACCAAACTCAGTAGAACTCCTGCTACTACTATTGCTGGATCTGCTTCTATTTCAGTTTCAGCTACAGTGGCTATTATTGGTTGAATGTTCGTGAATAAAGAAAATGAGAAAACTTGATCAAAAAAGTTTACTCCTAACATTGAACTAAACATTAAGTATGCCAAACTCATCCTGACTTAATGTAACAGGACTTGGGTCCGAGCTTAAGATTTGACCTATAAAAATATTCTGTGGTAGCTATAAAAAATCTCTGATATATCACTAAATATTAGAGTTTGCCCTATTTAGAAAGACGATAGGTCAGATAATCAATTCCTGAAAAAAGTTAACAAAACTTAATACTTAAAATAATTCTATTAATCCAAAATCTAAAATTACTAGTTGGATGTTCAAACTCAGAAATTAGGTTAAAACTGAGAAATGTTAATCTTTGCGTAGCATTCCGGAGGAAAATTCCTCCCCAGGAAGTTAACTGAAGCGCTAAAAACTGATAACTGAAATGACCATTTCTATGTCCTCGACTTTTGGGACTTCTGGGACTTGACTAAAAGAATATTCTGTGTTGCAGAGACGGCATTTGTCTGCGGACTTGCTCTAGACGAGATGGATTAATTTCTGCGATCGCTACTCCTGGTTTATCCCCTGTATCGGCCAAAATCAAACCCCAAGGGTCAACTATCATCGCATGGCCATGAGTTTGTCGTCTACCATAATGACGGCCAGTTTGAGCTGGAGCAATCATATAGCAGGTATTTTCTATAGCTCTTGCTTGTAACAATACTTGCCAGTGGTCTTTTCCTGTATATGCGGTGAAGGCTGCAGGCACAAATAGAACTTCAGCTCCTGCATTAGAAAGATGTCGATACAATTCTGGAAATCTTACATCATAGCATACTGATATGCCTAAATTGCCAAAATCTTTTGACGGGTAAACAGGAGGCAAATTAGTACCTGCTTGGACTGTAGTTGACTCTCGGTAGGTATTACCGTCAGGTAAATTCACATCAAACAAATGTACTTTTTCGTACCTTGCTATTTCTGTACCGCTAGGGTCAACTAGAGAAGCAATGTTATAAACTTTGCCATCCTCAGTGGGTACTGGATACCCACCTCCTAGAATTGTAATTTGGAATTTTTGAGCTATTGTTTTGAGAAATTTTTCACTCTCGGTAGCGATCGCTTTTGCTTGGGCAATTTTTTCTTCTTCTTCACCCAAGAATGGAAAATTTTCTGGCAAGGTAACTAATTCTGCACCTTGACGGGTAGCTAAGTCTATTAATTCTTCTGCCTGTGCTAAATTTTTTGACAAATCAGGCACACTTGTCATTGAAATTGCTGCAGCAATATAGGATTTCATTAAGTCAGAAATTCAGCAGTATTTTAACTTTTTGATTTTAGCTCTCTACCGCCGATAGTGGTTTCAGAAATCAGATTTTTAACTTTTTTAATTTATAGCTATCATACTGATTTCTGAATTTACCACTACTTTTGGCGTTGATTTTCTCTGAATTATATATTTTGATTTTGATTCAGACTACCAGACCAATATTTAGACAATTCAGAATTTTTGAGTTAATTTTCTTGCCTTTACATTGGATGGAAAAGCAGGTCTGGGAAAAAGCGATTAAACTCAATTAAAATTCCGGCTGTGACAATCATCCAAACAGCAGCCAAAACAGGGGCTGAAGACAGATACCTAAGCATGAATAAATCTCCTGAAACAGATTATAAAATCAGTCGTTGTTGAAACAAAGTTTTGATGTTTGGCGAAAATTGGTAATTAGTAATTAGTTTTTTATACTGACTACAATTACCTATTTTCGTTACTTTCTAGAATTGTTTTTTCTAGCGAGGAGAAACTGTAATCTCGTTGTCTTTAGCAAACATTTTACCAGAGGTAATTTCCCCTAGTGCTGCTAGAGGCCATAAGAAGCCAGTCAACATTTTTTGAATTGCCAAAGGAACGTCGATAATAATTTCTTTGTCCTCTGTATTTTTATCAGATTTGATTGCTATTAAGTAAGAACGACCTACCCAGCCAATCCAACCAGCGATATAAAGAAATAAGATGCTAGGAATCAGAAAGTCACCAGCACGACTAAGATTTCCATCTACGATTAAATGGGGTAAACCATCTTCTCCGCAAAGTGCTTCAGAATAGCGTTCAAATCGCTTTTTGCCAGATTCGGGATCTGCTGTAGTAGGGCGAGCATTTTCAGCTCGTTGTTGAAAAGCAGCTGATTCTGAGCATGGTACCAAATTATATGCTGATGCTGCAGGTACACAAGTTACCCAAAGACTCATGGCTAAAACAAAAGCCAACAATCGTCTCATGGAATTGTTTCCTTTTATTACAAAGTGTTGACATTTATCCTTAATTCTGTTGCTAAATTAAGCTGTAATTAAGGATTTTCTTAATTGAAATGATAAATTTGAAGCTGAAAGTAATCAACCTATCAAATTAATTTATCAGGCAATGGCAACGATTTTAGCAATAGAAACAAGTTGTGATGAAACATCTGTGGCGATTGTTAAGAATCGTCAAGTTTTAAGTAATATTGTAAGGTCACAGGTTAAAATTCATAGCTTCTATGGAGGTGTCGTTCCAGAAGTAGCTTCACGACAACATTTAGAAATAATTAATCAGGCGATCGCTCAGGCTTTTATAGAAGCTAATCTAGATTGGAATCAAATTGATGGGGTGGCCTCTACTTGTGCCCCCGGTTTGGTTGGGGCTTTATTAGTAGGGATCACAGCAGCAAAAACTTTGGCCATTATTAATAACAAGCCATTTATTGGAGTTCATCATTTAGAAGGTCATATCTATGCCAGTTATCTAACCACACCAGAATTAGAACCTCCTTTTCTCTGTTTATTAGTGTCTGGAGGCCACACAAGCTTGATTTATGTTAAAGATTGTGGTAAGTACAAAACTTTGGGTAAAACGAGAGATGATGCGGCAGGGGAAGCTTTTGATAAAGTAGCGAGAATGTTGAAATTAGGTTATCCAGGAGGCCCAATAATTGATAAGTTAGCGACAAAGGGTGACAAATCAGCTTTTTCTCTACCTGAAGGGAAGGTATCTTTACCAGAAGGTGGTTATCATCCCTACGATAGTAGTTTTAGTGGGCTGAAAACTGCAGTCTTGCGATTAGTTCAGAAACTTGAAACAGAGGGTAAAAATTTAGTCGTTGAGAATATTGCTGCTAGCTTTCAGGAAACTGTAGCTAAAAGCCTAACAAAAAGAGCGATCGCCTGTGCATTAGACAATGGGTTAAATACAATTACGGTGGGTGGGGGAGTAGCAGCTAATAGTGGTTTAAGACAGCACTTAAGTCAAGCAGCAGCTACCCATAATCTACGGGTATTATTTCCACCACTAAAATTTTGTACAGATAACGCAGCGATGATTGGTTGTGCGGCAGCAGACCATCTGAACCAGGGTCATATTTCTGCTCTTGATTTAGGAGCAAGTTCGCGGATGGCCATTAAAGATGTTATGCAGCTATATGGGTGTTAGGTGTTAGGTGCGTAGTAGTGGGCCGACACAGCTAAAATGGTGCTTGAGAAGAGAATTTAGGTAAGTGTGGGAGGTGTGGGAGGTGTGGGAGGTGTGGGAAGAAGGGGGAAATTAATACACCTAGTAGACCGACACAACTAATTTGGTGTCGTGCGACGGATTGTTAAATTTATAGTCATAGTAAAGATTGTAGCCGTCTAACACACCCTAATGGACCGTTTGACCTAAAATGATGCATTAGGCTTTTTGATAATCACCTCATCACCCGGTCATTACATTCCCTCACCCCCCCATTTTCTAATGCACATTTTTAGATGAAACAATCGAGTAGGGTACGTTAGACGGCTTAAATTAAGATTATGAAAGGGATTCAGCCATCCTTCGTCACGCACCACTTTAGATGTGTCAATCTGCTGCGCCTAAAACTGTGCATTGGGCGTGTCAGTCCACTACAATTTTGTGCAATAGATTTTAATTTCTTGGTATATTAATCTTCTACCTTTTTCAAATTTCCAAGAGGTGGTGCGATAGAGAAAAATTTGAGTATATTTGTTTGTGAAAAATCGTCCATAGACTGCTAGATCAGCAATGAAAATTAGAAATGCCCAAGAACAAGACTTAGCTGTAATTGTAGAAATATATAACGCCTCAATACCCAGTCATATTGCCACTGGAGATCCAGAACCAATATCAGTTGAGAGTCGTATTCCTTGGTATCAAAGCCACTCACCCAGTAACCGTCCCGTTTGGGTAATAGAATGGGATGAAAAAATTATTGGATGGCTGAGTTTTCAGTCTTTCTATGGTACGCCTGCTTATCACGGTACAGCAGAAATAAGTATATATGTTTCTCCCGAATATAAAGGCCAAGGAATCGGGAAAAAATTACTATTAGAAGCAATTCATCGCAGTCCTAGCTTTGGCATCAAAACTTTACTAGGTTTTATTTTTGCTCACAATCAACCTAGTTTAAGATTATTCGATAAATTGGGCTTTCAACGTTGGGGTTATTTACCACAAGTGGCCGAGTTAAATGGAATCAAGAGAGATTTAGTAATTGTTGGACTTCATATTGAAGAAAAATCTTAACTCAAAACAGAAAAACTATCATTTTCTTGATTCAAAATATTTCGGAGACAATTAGCAACAGCATTGGGCTGTTCAATCATAGCTAAATGACCACATTCAGGAATTTCGATGACATTTTCACCATAACCTCCGAACATCCAGTGAAAACTAGCTAAATGTCGTACATATTTAGGGTCCATTATCCGATCTTCTGTTCCAGCAATAAAATAAGCAGGTTGTTTCAACTTTGAGACCACCTGTGGCAGTCGATGAACTTCAGATTCTGTGGTGGAGTCTAATAAAGTTCCTAAAGCTGCTTCATAAGATGCTTGGACAAAATCAATTAATCTTTGTCGTGCCCACTGACGAGGAATGGGATGAGCTACTTGGGCTTTTGTGAACATTAAGTCAATCAATGGCAAATAAGAGAGCCAGACAGGACGAAATTTAATTATTTGTGCGCCAGCAAACCGAAATCGCTCAAATTCCTCTTTAATATAAATACCACCTCCTGCATTGATACAGACTATTGCTTTGATCGTTTCAAATATTTGATAGCCTCCCAATAAAGCAATAGTTCCTCCTAGAGAGTGACCTATAAGCCACGCACTAGATATATTGAGCTTTTTGAGGAGTATTTCTAAGTCTTCTACATAAGCAGTAGGACTATAACGTGAAATTAGATTTTTTTGAGCTGGGTGGATACGAGAATCACCAAATCCTCGCAAGTCATAGCAAAGACATTGGTAATCTGCTGACAACCTTTCGATTAGAGGTTGCCAGTAATGACGGCTGAGGAGCCAGCCATGGACAAATACCAGTACATGGGGGAATTTTGTGGGGTTCGTCAATTCATAAGCGTGTGGAACCCCTTTAATATGAATAGTTGCCATATTCTTATCCTATCGTGAATTGACAATGAACAATAAAAAATGAATATTGACAATTCCACAGATAGGATTGGTGATAGGAGGAAAATTCTAAAATCTTTCTCCCATTAATCTTTGTCGCATACCTTCAGCAATTTTCTGGCCTAGATATTCCGGAATCAAACTTTCATTAGGTCCTAAGAGGTAAAGAATCAGACGGGTACGCCCACGCCAGACCAATAAGTTAGCATTAACGACTAGTAAGTCTTCTTGCCAGATAGCATACATGACTTTATAAAACAGACCTGGTTGATTATCTGCTTCAATCAATAATGCTGGCAAATGAAATACAGGGTCAACATAAAATTCTGTTGCTACTTCTTCTAGACCAGCATCAAGATTAAATTCGACTGCTAACATTTCTTCTACCTCAAAATGCCCTGCTAGGGATTCACGAATGGCCCGACAGACATTTTCAGAAGTTTTTTCTGTAAGTGCTTTACCTCCTCTAGATACTACTAATTTGATAAAAACGAGCATTGGAGGATAAATTTGTCCATAAAGACTGAGACTATGAATTGTTAGTCCATAGGCAGCTAAAACTCCAAAAATATCACTGAGCAAAAACGATTGATTTCTGTAGGTAAAGTGGAGGGCACTTTTATTTCCTTCAGGTTTTAGCTCTATTACCGCTTGTTTAGTTCGGTAAAGTTGATATGCTAACTTGAGGTTTTGCAGTTGGATATCACTACTGACAAATTGTTCGTAAAACTGTGGAAACGCTCGGTTGAAGCGCTTTAGCAGTTCTAATGTTGATGATTTTAAACCCGGAGCCATAATCGAAGGGAGGGAACGGGATATATACTATCTAATAATGTCATCCAACTTCTAGTACCATTAGCACGCCTACATGGGTTTTTGGAAAAATTTGTTTAGCGGTTCCTATCCTACCTCTGAATCCCAAAGTTTAGATCATGAGGGATATACGGCTTTTGAAGGGAGTAATTCTTCTCCTCAAACGGCTCGATCGCCCAGTGAAAGTAATGGGCGTATCTTTTTTAGTACTGATCGAGACATAGACCTCTATGAACTTGAAGAACTTTGTAATGCAGTGGGTTGGTCTCGTCGCCCATTGCGTAAAGTCAAAAAGGCCATTCAGCATAGTTTTCTTGTGGTCTCCATGTGGCAGATGCGAGGCAGTCGGCGAAGACTGATTGGCTTTGCTAGAGCAACGTCAGATCACGCATTTAATGCCACTCTTTGGGATGTGGTCGTTCATCCTGACTTCCAAGGTAAGGGCCTTGGTAAAGCTTTGATCAAGTACATCATCAAAAAGCTTCGTAGTGACGATATCAGCAACATTACCTTATTTGCTGACCCTCATGTTATTGATTTTTACCGGAATTTGGGTTTTATTCCTGACCCAGAGGGAATTAAAGGAATGTTCTGGTATCCAGATTAGCTGTTTTTGGCCCAATAAACATACAATATTGGTAACTTGAAACAAGGCTATGATTTATTTAGAACTTAGATTTTTTCTGGGGAGCATTTTTCCTCTTCTATTTTCTATATAGATTATTATAGATACAGATGAGTGTAATTATGCTCCTACAAAATCTAAAATCCAAATCTTGAGCAAATTATGGGTTTTTTGACTTTGGAAAATTCCCGTAATAGTTATCTCAACTTAATTTTGGAACTTTTTTCAAAACTTTTTACACAATTGTGTAAATTAAGCTATACTGAATTTAGTTCACTCGGGATGTAGCGCAGCTTGGTAGCGCGCCTGCTTTGGGAGCAGGATGCCGCAGGTTCAAATCCTGTCATCCCGATTATTTTTAAACCGACTCGGTATTAGGTACGAAAAATTTTTCCGTCGATTTTAGTAAATGCCCAGATTTTTTGAAAAGTCTGGACATTTATTGTATATCTGATTCGGAATATTTAGGGTTGGCTGAATAAAGCTATAAGTTACCCTAACTAAGGCTTTTCGAGCTTTTTATATTGAATTTATCTCCTAGTTATTGGCTCTTATTGGCCTCAAAATCCGAAAATTTGCTGCTGAAATTCCAGAAAATTTCTTCACATAAAATGGCCGAAACATTCGCCTGTTCCCCCATCTCCCCGTCTGGTGCGTCTGCTGCGCCCCCGTTTCTTACCCCTACCAACCAATTTTTTCAGCACACCCTATTTAGGGTGTGCTGATTAAATATAAAAGCATTGACAGGTAAAGGTTTTAACCTTTTTACGTCTGAAAAAAGTGCAAGCTTTTAACTGCAAAAGGTTCAAAAAGTTAGCATTAAAGGCCCACTATAGCAGAAAAATTAAGGGACTATTCTTGCTACGACCTCCTCTCCTCTATAACTCCCTTTTCTCCTGTTTCTCCTGACTCCTGTAGGGGGGATTTCCTTCGGAATGCTTCGCAAACTGGAATCGCCCATACTACTACCCTTACCCATAAGACTTTTTCAGCAAACCCAATTTAATTGTCTGGTATCAATTAATAATTATCACCTATATAGCTATAACTTATTGATTGATCAAACCTCACAAATAGAAAATAATTTATATTTAATTTGTTAGCTCTGAAAAACTATGATAATTACACTAAGCTTAAGCTAATGAAAAATAGGTGTTATACTGTTAAGCAAATTTATGATGAGATGGCCTAAAAAAATGTTTTAATGGCAGCTAATTTGCTGATTATGTAAAATATTATAGATAACTATATATAACTTAAAGTAATTATTCTTAAACTCTATATATCAGTATCAATTAATTAATCAATCTATCAGATATTTATTTATGAGTATGCCATTTCAGGTTAAATCACTAATATAGATGATAATTAAAGTAATATAGATAATGAATTGATGAATAAAGAGATAAACTTATGGCAAAAAAAAATTACAAAAAAAACTTTAGTAAATTATCTATACTGAATAAAACAGTATAGATAGGGTAACTGTAGAACATCTGGGTAAAAATTCTTGGCTGTTAATTTTATTTTGGTACTTTTCTTTTAATTTTAATGTTGAAAAAGAATGGAGAATTTATGAAAGCATTAATTCGTGTGGGAGCTGTGTTAGGAATTATGGCTAGCACTATCATGGGACTTTCCCTGAAAGATATTTCTGCACTAGCTATACCTGCAGAGGAGGTTTTACAAAAGTTAGCTCCTGTGCCTGTATTTACAATTACCGATCAGAATGGATCGCCTCTTGTAGCTTCAATCAACCGAGAAGGTGAAGGTGGTAACTCTTCCGTAGCAGGAGTTTTTATCAGTAAGAGTGATGCAGATGCTTTTGTCCAGAGATTGAAAACCGAAAATCCTGATTTGGCGGCTACAGTTAAGGTTGTGCCTGTTTCTTTGGGAGAAGTCTATGAGATGAGTCAATCTAGTCAAAGGGATGGTCAGAAACTAAAGTTTGCTTATGTTCCGATTAGAAGACAGGTTGAATCTGCTAAGGCTTTACTAAAGCAGAATGGTCAAGAAGTCAGTCAGTTTAATGGGGTACCTCTGTTTATTGCTAAAGGAGGACCTGATAATGGATATTTAACGATTCAGCGTGGTGAACAGCAAGTGATTCCGATGTTTTTCAATAAGGAAGATTTGCAGGGGATGTTGGATCGAGCCAAGAATCAACAACCTGATATATTTTCTAAAGTGGAAATTGAGGTTGTGAATCTTGAAGGTGTGATTGATGCGTTACAGAACGATGATGACCCTTTCCTAGAAAAAATTATTTTCATTCCTCCCAGAGAGTCTCTAGAGTTTGTCCAAAAGCAACAACAGTCTGTTGGTCAATAGATTGAGATGGACTTTCAATCAAACTTTGTTATATCAGGCCAAGAACTATGGAAGTGGTACTATCAAGCTAAGGTTGCTGCTTTGAAGGCTGATATTCCTACTACGGAGGTTGATTGGTTTTTGGGGGAGTTAGTTGGACTTGATAGATTAACACTGCGTTTAGAGTGCTTTAAAGATTGGCCAAAAATTCCCAGAGGAATTTCTATGGAAGAGTTAGATAGACTCTGGCGCAGACGTTTGGATGAAAGAGTTCCCCTTCAATATTTGATTGGAGTAGCTTATTGGCGAAATTTTTCTCTGGATGTGGGAACTGGGGTACTTATACCTAGACCTGAAACAGAGTGTTTAATTGATTTGGCTTTGGCAGCTACTAATACTTTTCCTAATCTCCGTGAGGGTAACTGGGTGGATCTAGGGACTGGTAGTGGGGCGATCGCTTTTGGTCTGGCAGAGGTCTTGACAAATGGTTCTATCTATGCTGTTGATTGCAGCTCTGAGGCTTTGACTATTGCTCGAAAAAATGCTGCTAAGTTAGGTTTGAGCGATAGGGTAATTTTCTACCATGGTTCTTGGTGGCAACCACTAGAACATCTTCGGGGGCAAATCAGTGGGATGGTAGCTAACCCTCCTTATATTCCTAGTAGTATGATTCCTTCTTTGCAATGTGAAGTTAGTAAACATGAGCCTCTTTTGGCTCTTGATGGTGGTTCTGATGGTCTTGATTGTATCCGATACTTGATTTCTACTGCTCCTACATATTTGGTTTCGGGTGGTGTTTGGTTGGTGGAAATGATGGCTGGACAGGCAAAGGCGGTAACTGAGATGCTAGAAGCTCATGGATCTTATTCTCAAGTTCAGATATTTTCTGACTTAGAAGGAGTCGATCGTTTTGCTTTGGCTTATCTAATATAATACGTCCAGGAGCAAAAATCATTTTGTGAAGCTCCCCGGCGATGAAAATAATTATATTTGAACACCCTAAAAATTAATATTTTTTTGAAAATTAAAAATTAAAAAATATTTTTTATAATGTTGGTCTCTATTGATACTCTAATACAGGGGGCAATATCTGGTAGTTTGGTTAGCTTTCCTACTGATACTGTACCAGCATTAGCTGCTCGACCTGATAAGGCAGAATTAATTTTTGCAGCAAAGCGTCGTAGTCCAGACAAGCCCTTAATTCTCATGGGGGCAACTTTCAGGTCTTTGTTGCCTTACATTAGAGGAAGCAATGAAGAGTTGCAGTTATGGGAACAGGTTGCTCAAGAATATTGGCCTGGAGCTTTAACCTTGGTGCTGCCGAGTTCGGATCAAGTACCCAAAGTAATGAATCCTGAAAACCCAAATACTATTGGAGTCAGGATACCTAATTGTGACATTGCTCAAAAAATCATGGCTGAAACTGGGCCATTGGCTACGACAAGTGCTAATTTATCTGGGGAGTCTCCTTTGACTCGAATGGCTGAAATTGATGCTCAATTTCCAGATGTTTTAGCTCTTTCACTATCCCACGATCAGGAAATGGTCTTAGCTTCTGGAGTTCCTTCGACTGTTGCTAGGTGGAATGGAATTACCTGGGAAATATTGCGTCTGGGATCAGTCAAGTTAAAATTTTAAGGGTATAGTAAATATTTTTAATAGAATGGCCTGGAGCGATTTTTTATTTTTGATATTAGGTTTGGGACTTGGGTTTGTTGCTAGTAAACTATGGCCTAACAAAAAAGACCATAGTCTTTCAGAACCTTCTTCTAGTATTACAACTCAAGATTCTAGTTTGGATGACTTGCAAGATGTTTCGGAACAACTCAGACAAACTCAACTTGCTTACCAGATGGCATCGGAGATTAGTAAATTTAAAGCTGGTTTTTTAGCTCGAACTTCTCACGAGTTGCGATCGCCTATTAATAGTTTAATTGGTACGCTTCAGTTAATTATTTCAGATTTAGCTGATGATCCTCAAGAAGAACGAGAGTTTGCAAATCAAGCTTATAACTCAGCGTTGAAAACTTTGGGGTTATTGGATGAAATTGTTGCTGTTGCTAAGATAGAACATGGTAGAGAAACAATGACCCTCGAACCTCTACAGCTAACTCGGGTGTTTGAGGAAGTTGAAGAGTTAACTTACTTACAAGCGGCTAATCGTAGTATTCGCTTGAAAATATCGCCTCCTAATGCAGATATTTATGTTTTAGCGGATGAGTTGCGGTTGAAGCAGGTATTAGTGAGTCTGATTGATACCGCGATCGCGGAAATGGATGAAGGCTATATTAATGTTTCCGTTAATCCCGCTTTAGAATTGGGTTATGTTCATATCTGGATTGAAGATCAACGTCCTAGAAGTGCATGGAGTGAGTCTTGGGATTTACTCAAGCATCATCTTGAGGGTAATACTGAACAGAGTATTGATGATAATTTTCAGCTTTCTCCTGGAATGAGATTGTTAATGAATCAAACTTTGTTAGGTCTAATGAATGGACGTTTGGAGGTGCTAGCAGTTCCTTCTGATGGAGAAGAGTCGAATTTTAATCGGACTCAATGTTCTCTTCCTATTGCAACTACCACTTCTTAACCAATATTTTGGCTTAACATTTCTTGTTTAGCTGATAGTAATCTG
The DNA here is from genome assembly GCA_030064835.1 of Microcoleaceae cyanobacterium MO_207.B10. Classification (GTDB taxonomy): domain Bacteria; phylum Cyanobacteriota; class Cyanobacteriia; order Cyanobacteriales; family Microcoleaceae; genus JASJEE01. The sequence continues at coordinate 14,792 of JASJEE010000038.1, forward strand.
ATTTTACTATTGGTTAATTCTAGTTCTTGTTCTATTGGTTGATTTTGCAATACCATTGTTGTGGTGGGATTATATTCAAAACCAATTCGCTCGTAGAATTTTTGTTGGTAGGTTGTCATTAGATAAACTCGCTCTACATGACATATTCGTGGATGACTTAATATTGTTTGAACTAATTTTCTGCCTAATCCTCCACCTTGGTAATTTTGGTGTATTACGATATCCCAGATGGTGCCTCTGTAAATGCAGTCTGAAGTGGCGCGACCAAAACCAATAATTTGTTTATGATCCCATGCTGTAACAACTGGGTTGCTATTTGCGATCGCTATTTCTAATTCTTCTTTTTTTCGATTTTTTGCCCATATTGCAGCAGAATTAAATAAATTTATTACTTGATGAATATCTACTTTTGAGTGACCTTCATGGAATTGAATATGACTGTAGTCTGTAGTTATTTTTTTCATGGTTTTAGTCAGCTTTTTCTACTTTTTGTTTGAGATAGTAACTGCTTTTTTTACCCATACAACCCTTTGCAAAACTATTAGGCGCAATAATTTCAGCAATAAACTTTTGAGTAAATTATAAATTCTTTTACTCATTTTTATTACTGTACGGATTAGTGGTACTTAGACATTTTCTCGGCTATAAAGTGGCTGTTTACATAGCATTCTGTAAGAAAAGTCAGTATAGATAAGGTAATTACATCGATGCTCTAAAAATGCCTAAAACCTGTGCTTATTCAGGATTTATGCCTTTTTGACGTAAAAACTTTTAACTGTACTATATTTGAGCCTGTTTTTTGCTTCTGCTTTGTCTAAGTCCCATTAGTAATGCAAAGTGCTATATTTAGATTTTTGAATTATTTGTATGCTTTAGCTCAATGATGTTTTGCTTTGCGCCATTTTTTTTAGATTAACTAACTATAGCAATCCTAAATCGGTTGCAATATTTTATTGTAGGGGTTTGATTACTAAATCCCATTTTTACTAGGGTTTCAAGACAAAACGCCCTAGAGTTTGTTTTCACCAATCATTGAGGATTTCTAGAATAATATATAAGTAGTTTTTACTTGTATTGAGATAGTTTAGTTTTGATTTCTCCTCAAATAATTAAGTAAGTATGTCATATTTTTATTAGTTAACTTCCATAAAATCGGAGTTAATTTCATACATTATTATTGTTATGCTTTTCAGTTAAAGTCTGATTCAACCTACTATTTTATTTTAACTATTTATACTGATTTTGACTTAACTATTTTGTATAGTATCACTATTTTTACTGATTATCAATATGTGTTTAGATATTTTTTTTAGTTAGTTTTGTTAAATATTTCTGAAATTGAGTGCCACTTATAATTGTACAGGTAAAATATTAATCTTTTTGTGTGATTTTTTATGGTTTGTGAATAAATCCAGATAACTTTGGTGACAATTGAGAAAAATTGGCGCTTGACCAAATAATTATTATATATATATTTTAAAATGGTGCTGAAAAGTAACGCTATAAAATGCTATAATTATTTATAATTTTTGATGTCAGTTTATATTTGAAGATGCTCAACTAGAGTTGACTGTTATTTCCTGTTCCCAACTTCCTGAAAACTTTGTACCTCATCAAGTCTAAAAATCCTGTCTACTAAAATCTCTGAAGCACCGAAAAAAACCCGATCTAGAGACCAGGTTAAGAGAAAAATTATTCTAAGTAGGGCTGGCTGATAAAATGTCAAAGGATTGACTGATATTGGTTGGAGCAATTTTGAACACGGAAAAAGTACCAGGTTTTCGGTGAATAGAGGGGAAAAAGTGAGGATTAGAGGGTAAATATGGGAGAAAATCACTCAAGTTATTCAAGAGTCTTAACTACTCCCTACTCCGTACCTCAACAAAAAGACTTTTTCAGCAAGCCCTAAGTCAAATATCATGACTATTGTAGCCATCTGGCAATATCTTTAGCGTGATATGTTAAGATTAGATCGCAACCAGAACGTTTAAAACTGGTCATAGTTTCCATAACTACTTTTTGCTCATCAATCCAACCATTTAATGCTGCAGCTTTTACCATCGAATATTCACCAGAAACGTTATAAGCAGCTACAGGAAGATTAGTTGCTTGCTTAACTCTCCAAATAATATCCATGTAGGCTAAAGCTGGTTTAACCATTAACATATCAGCTCCCTCGGCAATGTCAAGCTGAATCTCTTTGAGTGCTTCCTCACCGTTAGCTGGGTCCATTTGATAGGTTCTGCGATCGCCAAATTGAGGAAAGGTCCATAATAAGAAGAAGCATACTTAGCTGCATAGGACAATATAGGAATATCTTCAAATCCTGTTTCATCTAGACCAGCTCTAATTGCTTTCACAAAGCCGTCCATCATACCAGATGGTGCAATAATATCAGCACCTGCTTGGGCTTGGGAAACGACGGTTTTTTTGAGTAATTCTAGAGTTGGGTCATTCAAGACACGCCCGGTTAAATCTCCCACTTCCAAGTAGCCACAGTGACCGTTACTAGTATATTCACAAAGACAAGTATCTACTATTACTAATAAATCTGGTACTGCTTCTTTAACTGCTGTAGTGGCTTTTTGAACAATTCCACAGTCATGCCAAGCTCCTGTAGCTTCTGTGTCTTTATCCTCTGGAATGCCCAAGAGAATGATCGCAGGAATTCCTAAATTGTATACTTCTTTTGCTTCTTCGACAATTTTGTCTACTGATAGTTGAAAGACTCTTGGCATTGATTTAACTTAATGAGCAACACTTTCTCCAGGTACAGCAAATAGAGGATAAATGAGATCGTTAACGGTGACAATATTTTCTCGCACCATACGGCGTAGTTGAGGATGGCTACGAAGGCGGCGAGGTCAATGCAATGGGAACATATTTTATTTATATCTGTAACTACTTTTTTTTTGCCTAAGAAAAAGTTTATGAGGAGTTTATATAACAATTGATGGTCAGATAACAATTCTTTATATTTTTGAATGGCCAATTAAAATGATTTTGTCCCTCAAGTTGTGAGAATTGTTTTGTCGCACAATCATCTATAACTAAAAAAAATAGATAGTTGTAGACTAACACGCCTGAAACTGTGGAATAGATTTTTGTTTCTAGGTGTACCGATATTCCCCCTATTCCCACACTTCCTTTTAACGCACTATTATTTAGATGTGTCAATCCATTAGGTAGTATTGGTTGCTGGAGTTACTCGGTATTTTTTTACGGTTTCTGCTGGTGGTGCATTTGAATGCTTTTGATAATGGGAATTCAGCAATCAAACGGAAGATTAAAATAGTTAAGGTTGTTACAAATGTTTATTGAAAAAATCTGCCTTGATTATATGTAGCTGACTGCGGTTGTTTTGATTTATCACTCTGTTTCTGAAGTGCTAGAGCGCTAGAGCTAGTAATAGGGAAATATGAAGCATAAAGGGAGAGTTAGTCTGGTGAATACGGAACATTTTTCAGATATTTGACGAGCATCAGGTTTCAATCACTATTCTTTTAAACTGTTATCAGTAATGCAATTTGGGCAAATATTTTAAATTAATCTTCAAAATAAGACTCTGGTTTTTGGGAAAAATTACGCAATTTTAGGCTAGTAGATTGATTTTATGAAAATAAGCTGAGGTGAAATTCATAGAACTAATATAAATAATTTATTCTACACCTATAACATTTTGATTTCCTCCTCCAAAAACCTTAGACAACCACAATGTCTGAGTGAACGAAGTAGTATAAATTAGGATTTAATTTTGGTCTGGCTAATAGGGTAACTTTCTAATTTAAGGAAATCTAGATTAGCTAATCAAATATAACTGGCCCTATAGCTTAGTAAATTTTTTTTCCACAACAGAGAAATTTCAGGATATATTTTTAATAAGCCTAACATTTTTTAGTAGAATTGATTTACTATAGTACATAGACAAGGAGAGTTATTAAGAATGATGGTTGAAAATTCAACAACTCCATTAACGGGAAAGGCTTTACTTCAAAAAGTCAAAGAACTTTCTCACTTACCACGAAGGGAAACTGCTAAACGCTGTGGATATTACACAGTAACAAAAAGCAATGAAACTCGTGTTAATCTTACAGATTTTTATGATGCACTTCTAGGGGCAAAAGGGATTCCTCTAGATCCTGGTAGTGGAAAAGATGGGCGTGGTAGAGAACCAACCTATCGAGTTAGTGTTCATAAAAATGGCCAAATTGTTATTGGCGCAACTTACACTGAATCAATGGGTTTAAAACCAGGAGATGAATTTGAAATTAAACTAGGATATAAGCACATTCACTTGATTCAAGTAGATGATGAGAAAACTAGTGAGATGAATACTAATGGCTCATCTGTAGATGAATAAGTAAAACAGGGAACCGGGGAGTTGAATTTACTAGGATTGGAAGTTAATTAGACTTCTTAAATAATTGCCTAGTTCATGTATAAACCTTGTACAAATTCCCGGATTCTCCATAATTCATACTTCGTGTTGAGGTAAGAATTAAAATCAAAAATAAATATTTTTAGTTGACTAGACAAGCAAGCTGACACACCTGATTGTCTGAGTGTTTAAATAAATTTTGCCACAAAAATAATGGGACTTTTGACCTTACATTGGAGATTTGAGCTGGAAAAATCTATCATTTTGTTTATAGATTTTTGTATGTGGTAATTTATATATATAATATTCAAGCATTTAACTCAGAGCTAGTGATAAATCATTACTTGCTGATGGTTTCTGTTGCGAAGATTGCTTTGATATTAGTAAAAATTAAAATAAATATCGTTTTTTGTGGTCTAGGAACTCTGAGAACAAGCTAATATATGATTTGATACTTAAATAAAAATGTAGTCAAGCAACCATTTCAAATATTTATTTTATGATCTTTAACATATATATCAACCCGCTGGTTCTAATTACTTACTTGCGATCGCTGCCTGACATTTAGGTGAAAGTGGGTATCTGTGATTTGTAAATGTTTTGATCGCAAACTTTATGATAGAAGAAGGATGCGACTTACAGCACTTTCGGATGTTATGAAGTACACACCTAGCGGGCAAGATGTCCGGATTACAAGACATTCAATTCACCCCTTGTACATCATCAACCCGATCAGATGCTGTAAGCTGTAATAATTTAATAATTTTTGCTCTGACCATACTGTGCCGACAATTTTTATCTTTGATTAAATGCAACAAAGTCATCAGAAACTACAATGTTCAGACTCAAAGCTTTATTTGGGGGTAAGTGGAGAAGACGATTGTTTGACAACCAAGCCGTGGAGTTATTCATTCAATGCGCTATACTTAACCGCATGATACAGAATGGTAAACCTGAAAGTTATCAACTAGACATTTAGTCTCCGCTCTTGTGGGGGTAATTTGCGATCGCAACTTTCATGCAACAAAGCCCTTTACAATACCAATTATCAAAAGTAATACTACTCACTTTACTAATAACTGATAACTGTTAACTGATAACTGAAATGACTTCTAGACAAGTTATTTCCGGCGTTGCTGAATCAAGGTATGAAAATAAAAACTCAACAATCTAGAATACTTACTATTTAATAGTGAGCGCGATCGCTAATAAATATAAATCATACCCCAAATCAGCAAC
>JASJEE010000291.1 GCA_030064835.1 Microcoleaceae cyanobacterium MO_207.B10
TTTCCATTTTATATATTTACGAGAATACCTTATTGCCAGCTTTAGACAACGCATCTTTAGCTATCTGTAAAGCCAGTAAATTCATTGCCAAAATCTAGAATGAAATGACCCTGTTTATATACTTTGATCGGTAGATTAAAAATAATTTGCCCCACCTACTTAACCTCAATAGCAAATATACAATTCATTTTGCCTGACTACTTATTAGTTTTTTCAATTTTGATGCCTTTAATCAAAAGCAAAAAAAATTCTATGACTAATTTTCGTGTTCATCAAGATACTATCGAAGATGTTAAACAAAGAGTTGATATTTATGATGTAATTTCAGAACAAGTTGTCTTGAAGAAACGGGGTAAAGATTATGTAGGATTATGCCCTTTCCATGAAGAAAAAACTCCTAGCTTTACTGTTAGTACCACTAAACAAATGTACTACTGTTTTGGTTGTGGAGCAGGTGGTAATGTTTTGAAGTTTTTGATGGATGTTGGTAAGTCTTCTTTTAGTGAGGTCGTGTTAGATTTAGCCCGACGTTATCAAATACAAATTAAAACGGAATCACCGGAAAATAGACAAGAGTTTCAACGGCAAATTTCTCTGCGGGAAAAACTTTATGAAATCTTGGCTATGGCTAATAGTTTTTATCAACACGCTTTAAGACAACCACAGGGAAAAGTTGCTTTAGATTATTTACAATCTTCACGTCAAATCACAGCAGAAACTATCCAACAATTTCAACTTGGTTATGCTCCTAATGGTTGGGAAACTATTTATAGTTATTTGGTGGAACAAAAAGGTTTTTCTGTGGAATTAGTGGAGAAAGCTGGATTGATTTTGCCGCGAAAATCTGGTGGTAGTTATTATGATAGATTTCGCGATCGCTTGATGATTCCTATTAATGATGTTCAAGGTAGGGTTATTGGTTTTGGTGGGAGAACTTTGTCTGATGAACAACCTAAATATTTGAATTCTCCTGAGACAGAATTATTTGATAAAGGTAAAATTTTGTTTGCTTTGGATAAGGCAAAAACTGCTATTTCTAAACATGATAAAGTTGTGGTTGTGGAGGGATATTTTGACGTGATCGCTCTTCATGCTGCGGGTATTAATAATGTGGTTGCTTCTTTAGGAACTGCATTAAGTTTGGTTCAGGTTAAGCAACTTTTACGTTATACGGAATCTAAACAAATTATTCTGAATTTTGATGCTGATAGAGCTGGTATTCAAGCTACTAACCGAGCAATTGGGGAAATTGAAAAGCTTGCTTATAGTGGGGAAGTTCAACTAAAGATAGTTAATATTTCTGATGGGAAAGATGCTGATGAGTTTCTCAAGACTTATTCGGCTGAAAAGTATCAAGAATTATTAGAAAAATCTGCCTTATGGATTGACTGGCAAATTCAAAATATAATAGTGAATAAAAATTTGAATTTGGCAGATGAATATATTAAAGCAACTCAGGAAATAGTGAAAGTTTTAACTAAAATCACTAATAATGATCAGCTTACTTATTATTTTCAATATTGTGCAGATATTTTGAGTCAAGGGGATGCTCGCAGAGTTTCATTGCTGAGAGAAAATTTATTCACTCAGGTTGTTAGTAATTGGAAAAAGCTATTATCTGAGGATGAGTTTTTATCAGCACCTTTACTCATAGCAAAACATTTAAAATCTTATCGGAAAAATAATAATAGTTTAGAAAAAACTTTCTCTTTGCCTCCAGAACGTAGTTTACTGACGGAAGCAGAGGCTTTATTACTGCGAATTTATTTACATTGCCCAGAATATCGTCAAGATATTAAGGATGCAATGGAGGCTAGAGATTTACAGTTTAGTTTGTCTGATAATCGGTTTTTATGGCAGCAAATTATTCATGTGGAAAGTATGGCTGAAAATCAAATTGGTGAGTCGGATGATTTAATTTCAAAGTTGCAAGATTTTTTCCTGGAAGCTCCAGATAAATTAGCTGAAGTTGAATATCTTTTCCATTTAGATGAAAAGACTAAAAAAAATCTTCTCAGGGCTCCTTTAGAAATTCGTTCTACAGTCGCAACTATGGAGTTAATTATCTGTCAAAAACGTCGAAGTGCGGCTTTGAGTATGTGGCAGAAAACTGATTTATCTGTTGACTTTGATTTAGCTAAAAAGTATCAGGAAAAATTTTATAGTGAATCAGAATGGATTCAGGAATTGGAGCGGTTAAGGTATACTACTGTTTATGATTTAATTCAAGTACCTTTAGGTGAATTAAGTAGCTAAGTCATTTCAGTTATCAGTTATCAGTTATCAGTTATCAGTTATCAGTTAAGAGGGTATCTATAAATAAAAAATTAAGCCTTGATGTAGGGTGGGTTAGGCGGGAATAATTTCAGACTCATCAAATAATATATCTCTGACCGCCGTAACCCACCGCATAATGGATATTTGAGGCATTGTTTATATTTAAAATACAGATACCTTCTAATAGTTAACAGTACCTCTGCAATAAAGAGGCTTTAAATTGGGAATATTCTCTTTTTTTCTCCCTTTAAAATGGAAGGCTTTATATCAGTTCTCAAAAGTAATGCTATGTTTAAAATGAGATTAAAGTCCAGTAGGGTGGGTTAGGCGGGAATAATTTCAGACTCATCAAATAATATATCTCTGACCGCCGTAACCCACCGCATAGTGGATATTTGAGGCATTTTTTATATTTATTTTACAGATACCTTCTAATAGTTAAAATTACCTCTGCAATAAAGAGGCTTTAAATTGGGAATATTCTCTTTTTTTCTCCCTTTAAAATGGAAGGCTTTATATCAGTTCTCAAAAGTAATGCTATGTTTAAAATGAGATTAAAGTCACTTTTATTGTACGGGCAATTTCCTACAGAATGCTGCGCAAACAGCCATCAGTTATCAGCCATTATCTTCATAGTAAATGAAGTAAAATCGGAGGATTAAAAGACTAAATTATCATGCTCAAGCATGGTTCAAAATACATTGTTGTATAACTTAGCCATTTAGAGTAAATATTTTTTTATTTACATTCAAAAGCTGATAACTGAACGCTGATAGCTGTTTGGTTAAATAGCTAGCTAATTAAATTAATCAATCACAAAATAGTGTATCTCTTGTTTTACGACCTGTAATAGTATTAGTACCTTGAGCTATTTCGCATAGTCCTTCTTGAGTATCAGCTCGCAAAAAAGCATCTGTAAAATCTGCACCATCAATAATAGAATCACGGAATTGAGTATGAAAAGCAAAAGCACCTTCTAAGATGGCATCTGTTAAGTTTGCTTTGTTCAAAATAGCGTTGTCTAAGGTAGAATAACTCAGATTTGCTCCTGCTAAATTAGCCCCTTCTAAATGAGCACCAAACAGACTAACACCAGCCAAATTTGCATTTCTAAAGTCACTTTTACGCAGAATAGATTTGGTAAATGAAGAATCAGTTAAATCTTTGCCTGAGAAATCAACACCTACCAATATTTGTTTGTTATATTCATCAGCTAGAGTTGGTATGGGATTACCAAATATCAAGGCAGGGATTGCCCCAATAGCAGTGATATATACTATTATTGAAAATACGAAACTGACTAAAATTTGGGAAATTTTTTGTTGTCTGAAATTCATCTATATTCTGCCTAATTTACGAAAAGCAGTCCATAATTAGAATAAACTAAAATGAGCTTTTATTCATCTGGGCAATCTTCTAATTCTGTTTCTTCCAGGTTTGATAAGGGTCTGTTGGGAGAAGAGTTTGTTGCCCAATGGCTGAGACAACAGGGTTGGCAAATTATTCAGCGACGATGGCGATGTCGTTGGGGAGAGCTGGATATAATTGCTATCAAAGGTTCTGACTTGACAGAAGTCCATTCTGCCTCATGTCCGATGCTGGTATTTGTGGAGGTAAAAACTCGTGGCCATGGTAATTGGGATAGGAATGGTTTGCTGGCACTTACTGAGGCAAAACAAGCAAAGTTATGGCAAACGGCAGAAATGTTTTTAGCTGATTACCCAGAATTGGTGGATTATCCCTGTAGATTTGATGTGGGTTTAGTTAGTTGTAATTTTATTACTGGTCGAGATTTTTCTGAGCCAAAAGTCCCATACCCGCCAGAAAAATTATTAAACTTAACAATTAAGCTTGGACATCCGGTCATGCTACATGGCTATCAGCTGATTTTGGAAGATTATATGATTTCTGCTTTTGTCAATGAATCATAACTTAGTCCAGAATTTAATGATGCCGATGCTATAAACTACACTCCACAGTTGACCGGATGAAAAACATAAAGAATTAATGAAGTGTATCTTACTCTTGTTGTTGCCATACTAAATTGTAATTAGCAAGATTATTATGAGATTTGATTTGTTTGAGTTTGGATTAAAGGTCTATTAAAATAGCCTTTATGCTTCATACAAATATAGTTAAATAGACATACAGCTGATTTCGGTCTGATGATGTACAAGGTGTGAATTGAATGTCTTACAGTGCGGGCACCTTGCCCCTAATCAAAGGCATCTGGCCCGCTAGGTGTGTCCCTCATAACATCGGAAAGCGCTGTATCCTTATTATTTTGCAGGTGTTACTCTGACTGAATGTTAGTGTTTAAGTGGGATTCTGCCGGAAAGCTTCCTCAAAGTCTGTTTTGATTATGTTTTAGAGAACCGTTCACATTGGCATTAATCAATCCTTTGATGACGGTACTATACTTAACCTAAAGTTTCTGGACAATATCCCAATCCCTTGACAAATTGTGTACGAAATGCTTCAATTTCCTCTTGATTTGGTACTCCGTGAGAAACAACTGCTACTTGATAACGTCTCATGACACTTAAAGGTGATTGTCCTGTTTCTAGACTCCAAAGTGCCATCCTCACACGAATTTCGGGTTCATAGGGTATTCCTAGTTCGTTCATAAAAGCCCGAAAATTTCCATGTTGCTGAGGAGTTAAGTAGTGACTCATTTTGATTTTCACTACCCAACCATCAATTTGATGAATTACTGTGATGAATTGAAGCGGTAGTTGGGCAGTAGATAGGTGTTGAACTACTCTGAGGCTAAGACTGGTGTTTGCTAAAAAATAAAGGTATTCCATCTGAATCTAAATCTATTCCCGCTTAATACTCCCAGTTTTAATTTTCTTCAATATCTAGATACGATTTCCAGTAAGGAAAACTTATTTAGAGGTATTGCTGAACGGTGAGAGGAAGCGGGGCGGATGTTGCCGCTTCCCTTTGAACAACTAGGATATATGTTTTGCAATGCTTCGGAGTGCTGAACTAAAATATGATCTGTTTTTGTCTAACTCACAGATATATCCGTTTAAGCTCTCCAATTAAGTCTATAGTTATATATTCACTTTTATACGTTTTAAATCACTAGGGGAAAAGTACCCTAATTTATATGGGGGGTTTTACCCAGTTGAAAATCTCATCTGAGTAATATGACTGAGTTAGATTGGTCAATAGAAGCCTACGATTATGAACTTCCAGAAGAGCATATTGCTCAAAATCCTGTTATACCAAGGGATATATCTCGCTTAATGGTGGTGGATTCGCCCAAAGACCATCGTCATTGTATTTTTAGAGATTTACCCGATTTACTAAGACCAGGGGATCTATTAGTATTTAATAATACTCGTGTTATTCCTGCTAGACTTTATGGTCGGAAAACTAGTGGCGCGCAGGTAGAAATTTTATTATTGAAATCTCTACAAGATAATTGTTGGCTTGCTTTGGTTAAGCCTGGTAAACGTTTTACAACAGGTGCAAAAATTGAGTTTCAATCTCACTCATCTTCTTCTAGTTCTGGCTATAATACCTTAGTGGCAACAGTATTATCTACTGACCCAGAAACTGGTGGACGTGTACTAAAGTTTGATTTGCCTGATCGGGTGTCTTTGATACAAATATTAGATGAATTTGGTCATGTACCTTTTCCACCTTACGTTACAAATTCACAGGCTCTAACTGAACAATATCAAACTATCTATGGTAATGTGGCAGGAGCGATCGCTGCTCCTACTGCTGGACTTCATTTTACTAGTGAATTACTCAAACAACTTGAGCAACGAAATATTGGGCAAGCTTTTGTTACTCTCCACGTTGGTATTGGTACATTTCGTCCAGTAGAAGTGAAAGATATTACTACCCACAATATGCACTCCGAGTGGGTTGAGGTTTCTTCAGTGACTGTAGACAAAATTAATCAAACAAAAGCTCAGGGTGGACGAGTAATTGCAGTGGGAACTACAGTAGTTAGATCCCTTGAGGGAGCTGCATTAGCTACTCGAAACAATTCCACTAGTAAAAAAGATGCTTCTATCCTACCATTTTGTGGTGATACTAATATATTTATTTATCCTGGTTATAAATGGCAGGTGGTAGAAGGGTTGATTACTAATTTTCATCTACCTCGGTCTAGTTTACTGATGCTTGTAAGTGCAATGATTGGCAGAAAGCGTCTTTTAAGTTTGTACCAGGATGCAATCAAACAAAAATATCGCTTTTATTCTTTCGGTGATGCGATGTTGATTTTACCACCAGCAAAGATTAATTAAACTTCAGTAAGATTTATCTTAAGATTTATATAGATTTTGGGGAATAGGGCTTTTTTTGTGTTATTCATTTTTTCCCAAATCCCCAGTTAATTAATCTTCTTCCTCTTCGTCTTCATCACTCGGATATATGAAACTGTGGGAACGTTGAGTTAATACTGATTTCCCCAGAGATAGTGCCTTCTGTGCTTCCAGCCTGGCTTTGCGCTTCCAGTTTGCCTTCCGCATATTTTTTTTAGACTTTGAAGTCCTTTTCTTTGGTACAGCCATTGCAGTTATTCTATTCTCTAAATATAATATTTATGGACAGATTAATATATTATCTTAATTTTGCTAACTAGGGAAGACCCCAAAGAATCTATTTAGGGTCTGCTGAAAAAATTGGTTGGTAGGGGTAGGAGATGGGGGGAAGAGGCGATGGTTTCGGCTATTTTATGTGAAGAAATTTTCTGGCATTTCAGCAGAAAAATTTCGTATTTTGAGGGCAATAAGCAGCCCATAATACCATTTCTCAAAAAGAATGCTATATCTGATTGGGTAGGGGAGGGACGTTGGATGCAACGTCTGTACGGAAGTGTGGGAGGTGGGGGGAAAGGTTAAAAGTAGGAAAAATCTATACTAAACGACTAATAATTGTCAAAAACAGCTTTTGAATCTTGGTAACTTATGAGCTGTTGAAGTACAGCTGAAGTATACCATTACCCCCACTTCCGTGAGGGGAAGCTTTTGGTAATTGGTATAACTAGGAGATAAATTGAAGATAAAAAGCTCTAAAATCCTTGCCCATCCTAACTTTTGGCTTCATTAGCGCCAGCCCTATTTATTATATTAGAAATAGAGAGGGAAGGGTGGGAAGTTTGAGAGATGTTGTATAGTATCTGTTCTTTATTTTTCAACCTGCACGGACATCCCAGAAAAAGATACAAAATGGGTTCTATAGAAAAGCAGGACTATTTCGTTCTAATTTCTGACTTTTTGTGCAAACCACGAAAATATGCCTTTTCAAGGATTGAAGTTTAGAGCAACCAATATCTAAAAGCTAGTAAAATTGTCACTTTATTCTAGAATGAAATAGCCCT
>JASJEE010000292.1 GCA_030064835.1 Microcoleaceae cyanobacterium MO_207.B10
TATTGAATTAGCAATTGCAGCTTATCAGCAAGTATTACAAGTTATTACTCAGGAAGAAAATTCTCTAGACTGGGCAATGACTCAAAATAATCTTGGTCATGCTTATATGAATAGAATTAAACCAAAGATAGAGGAAAATATAGAACAGGCAATTTCAGCTTATCAAGGAGCATTAAAAATTATTAGCCGAGCAAATAAACCTGATCATTGGGCAAATATTCAAACAAATCTTGGCACTGCTTACTTAAATAGAGCGACAGGAGAAGTTAAAAAAAATGTTGAATTAGCCATTTCAGCTTATCAAGGGGCGTTACAGATTTTTACTCCTGTAGATAATTTCTTAGATTGGGTCATAACTTCAATTAATCTGGGTACTAGTTACCTTCATCAAGAAACTGTAGAAACAAGTACAGGTAAAAATATAGAAAGAGCAATAAGTTTATATCAAAATGTTTTGGAAGTTATTAATCGGGAAAATTTTAGTTTGTGGTGGGGAATTACTCAAGGAAATTTAGGTGAGGCTTACAGTCGTAAATTCACTACAAAAAATAATGCTAATTTTGACCAAAATCTGGAATTAGCTATTGCAGCTTATCAACAAGCTTTACAGATTTTAAATTCTGAAAATCACCCACTTGAATGTTTACAAATTTCTAGAAAATTAGGTGATTTAGGATTTGAAAATAAAAATTGGCATCTTGGTATAGAAGGTTATAAAGTAGCAATTAAATTACTAGAAGCTACTCAAAGTTTGGCAAAAACTGAGCCATCTTACGGAAAGATGCTAGCTGAATCTATTTATATTTATAGCAACATAGTTGAATGCTATGTTAATGTTGGTAATTATGAACAAGCTTGGCAATATTTAGAGGCTTCTCGTTCCCGTGGTTTGGTAGATTTGATGATGATTAATAATATTTATCAAGGTGTGGAAAAGTCTCCAGAAGTAGACGAATATTATCATCTTCAAAAACAAATTAATCATCTAAATTTTGATGCTAGTCAAATCAATAAACCAATGATGGTAGGAAGTCAGTTTGGTATTAATGAAATTGAATCTAAGAGTCAAGAAAAAATTGCTGTATTGAGAGAAAAAAAACAGCATATTTGGGAAAAAATTCGGAGTAGCGATCGCGTACTTGCGGAACAATTACAAGTTACTCACCTCAGCTTTACGGAAATGCAGCAGTTAATTAAAGATGAGGAAACTGCAGTTCTTGATTTTTATTCAACCAGAAATAATACCTATATATTTATTGTTACCCAGCAGCAAATTACTGTTCATATTTGTTGGGAAGAAGGATTTGAAAAGCTGCAAAATTGGATACATGATAATTGGTTAAAAAATTATCGGAACAATCGTAATCATTGGCATAATCAGATGGAAAGTTTTCTATCAGAATTGGCAGAGAGATTGCAACTAAATCAACTTATTAAACAACTAACAGAGATTAAAGAATTAATTATCGTTCCTCATGTATATTTGTATCAAATACCCTTTGCTGCTTTACCCGTTGTTAACGAAAAAGAAACAAAATATTTTTCTGATTATTTCCGCTTAAGAATTGTACCTAGTTGTCAAATTATCAGTTATTGTTCCGAGAAATCGTTAGTTACTAATCCTCGTAAAATGGGAATTGTCGAAACTTCTATAGCTAATTTATTTTATACAAGGTATGAGTGTGAAACTCTAGCAAATATGCACCTAATTTCTCCTGAACAACGTCTACAATACCGCCAAGCAACTGTTAATAATTACCAAACTTTTATTCACCAAGTACAAATGCTTCACTGTAGTCATTTTACCACGACAAATATTGTTAATCCCTTAGAATCTAAAATTAATTTATTTGATGGAGATATATCTATTAATACAGTTTTCACTTGGCGCTTACCTGAATTATTTGATGTATTTCTTTCTAGTTGTGAAATGAATCTTGATCAAACTGAAATATCTGATAATATTGTCACGTTTGCTAGTGCTTTTATTAGTGCCGGAGTACGTCATGTAATTAGTTCGTTATGGTTAGTAGAAGATTTAGCTACAGCATTATTTTGCCTTTTCTACTATAAAAACCGCCAGAATTATAATCGTCCTCAAGCATTATACAAAGCTCAACATCAACTTCGTAATTTAACTGGAACTGAGCTTACTAGTTATAAAAAGCAACTAGAAGGATATTTAAAGCAATACATTAAAGAGGAAAATCAAGAAGAAATACAAAATAAACAGGAACGTTTATCCTGGTTTTGTCAACAAGAATTTCCATTTAAGCATCCTGATTATTGGGCAGGTTTTGTGTCTCAAGGTATTTCATAAAACGAGATTCCCTTGAATATTTATAGTAGGGATTTTTAGATTTTACTCAAACATCTCTACTTTGATTATTTCTAATCAAATCAGACTCAAAGATATAGCAATCATATTTTAGTCGTGTACAAAATTTTAATGGCTTTTAGGGAACAGGGAACAGGCAAGAGTTTCAGTTTTTTTTATTTACTTTTTGATTACCCGCAACCTATTTAGGAATTCTATATATCAAATATATAGTTTTTTTCTATCTTTTAACTTCCTTTTCCCTTATATAGCATTCCTCTGCGTGGTTATGAAAAAATATCCTAGAAAAAGATAATAGGGAACAGGGAACAGGGCTAAGAGTTTCAAGGTTTTTATCTATTTTTTGATTTGTGACAAATAATTTATAATTGCTAGTTTTATTTATAATTACGAGTCTGTCTTGAAAGTATGTATACCTACAAACTAAAAGTTTACCCTTTGATAAAGAATCGCTTTACCATCCCTTTTTCCGGAATCTCTCCAGCCTCTATATTTCAAATCTCCTAGTCTATTAAGGGTTGTTATATATGCAGGAGAACAATGCAAAATTTTTGCCAATTCTCGTGCAGTTTTTAATTCTTGATCGTTATCGGTAAAATTATTGTTGATAAGATTTTCTTCTTCAATAACCTGTGTAATTGATGATTGTTTTTCATCTTCATCAGATTTTTCTGTTTGTTCTTTCTTCTCGTGTTTTTCAGTTTGTACACTCCTATGATTTTTAGTAATTATTTCTCCCAAGTTGGAGTCTATTTCTTGAATTCCTTTAACTAACTTTTGTTCTATATATCTATCTATATAATTATCAAATTGACTTTGAATATAGTCACATATTATCTGACTAATTTTAGTGTCAGAACAAAGTAATAATAATGTTTGATAATTAATAATTTCTTCTTGCAAATAAATATTAACTAACAAGTTTAAAATCTCTGATGCTGAACTACCATTATCTCTACATTTGCTTTGAAAACGTTGCCACTTATCACGGGATAATTGAAAACTTGCCTGAGTTTTATCTTCTCGGTCAATGTTAGACATATTCACAAATCACTTATGTAAAAAATTACATTCAGCCATAGATAAGCCTAGAGTTATCTACTGGTTATGAAAATTGTTTCTAATTATCGACAAAAATTCAAAGATTTTTTATGAAAAAATTACAGAAAATTTTATCTAATTGTTGATTTTACAACCAAACTTCTCAATCAATTAAGAAAAATTCAATTTTACCAACTTTAATGCTTGATAATTTCTCTAAATAAATTGACAAGCAACCTTTGCAAATAAGTTTTTATTGAGTTATATATAAAAACATGAAACTAGTAGACTCGCTTAAATTAAACTACTAATATTGAATCATTTTATCAAATATAAAAAATCCACACAAAATCAAAAATGACATTTTTTTAGAGCCAAAACTAATTTAAAAATATACTTCCTGTTTCCTCAATCAATAGACTTGATTTATCCAAAGCGAAATCATTAGTTTCACTCATAGTCAACTCTAACAGACTATTATTAGAAATAAACTCAGGTTGTATCAATAAAAAACCTCCCTTATCTCGATAAAAAGTAATATTAATAGGCACTTTTAATCCCATTAAAATTACTTCTGATTTACCGGATAATTGGCGTTGTGTAGTATCTCCAATCACCTCATAAGAAATAGTCGTAGCAGTCTTATTTGTCAACTTAACATTAACAACCCCATTAACAGGTTTAATTACCCCAAGAGCAGCTTGTCTTTCTTCAGGTAAAGGAGCTGTTGAATTATTAACAAACGACGGTTCAGATAATAAACCTGGTTGATCTTTAATATTATTTGATGGTAAGGGAGAAGAAGAACTGTTTTCTGGAGAAGAAGAATTAGGTATAGGAGCATCAAAACGAGGGAATTGTGCTAGACTGAGATTGGGTAAAGTAATACTTGATAATAAAATAATTATCTGTCCATAAATTGCTATCTTCAGTTTAGTATTTACCTTGAATAACTGATTAAGGAACTGTATCATTAGTTTCCCAAATAAATATTTTGTGATTAATTAAATTAGTACAATTATATCAGGAAAGTGTTATAGTAAAAAACTATGAAAAGTTACGATTGGATTGTAGTAGGAGGTGGTATAACCGGAGCAGCTCTTAGTTATGAACTAGCAAAAAAAGGTTTTGCTGTACTCCTATTAGAAAAATACCCTACTTTACAAGGTGCCACTCGCTATAGTTATGCTGGTTTACCTTATTGGTCTGGTACAACAGATTTGACAAATCAACTTTTTCAGGAAGGAAAAGCACATCATCATTACTTATCTGAAGAGTTAGAAGCAGATACCCAGTTCAGAGAATTAAATTTATTACTCACTATTTCTCCCGAAGATAACCTAGAAAAAATAGTAGCTAGTTTCTCTCACTTTAAAATTATACCTCGCCTCATAAATGTTGAAGAAGCCTGTGAGATGGAACCCTTACTGAATAAAAACGTAATTGCAGGAGCTTTGACTGTTAATCATGGTCATGTTTCTCCAGAAGCTACAACTTTAGCCTACCGTCAAGCATTTAGCAGAATAGGAGGTCAAATCGAAATTGCCGAAGTAACTGGGTTAGTCAAGGGTGAAGTCTACACCACAAACAAAACCTATCACGCTGGTAATATTGTTATTTGTGCAGGGGGAATTTCCCGTCACCTCCTAAAATCATCTGGTATACCTACTCGTGTTTACTTCACCCATGCAGAAATGCTAGAAACTCCTCCAGTTGAACTATCACTACATACAGTTGTAATGCCAGCATTACAACAACGTTTTCAATGTGAAGCTGCTACAAGTACAATTGAGCTGGAAAAAATGTGGGATGAACCTGGTCACGAATTTGTGCCTTTTAGCTTAGACGGTGGAGCAGTTCAATTTAAAAACCGTAGCATCAGAATTGGACAAATTTCTCGCGTACTCACTGACCCCTACGCTCAAGTTGACCCTATTCAAAGTGAAACTGCGATGCGAGTCAAAATAGGAAAAGTATTACCTGCACTAGAAAATTTACCTGCAACTTGGCATCACTGTCTAGTAGCATACAGTCCTGACGACTTACCTCTCATTGGAGCTATTCCTCATCAAGAAGGAATAAATATCTTTTCTGGTTTTAGTGGCCCATTTGCCCTTGTACCCCCTCTAGCTAAAAGATTTGCTAATTATGTAGCAGGGGAAAATGATGAGATTATCCAGCAATTATCTCCGAGTCGCTTTATCAATAATGGATAATTGATAATGAATAATAAAAACTATAACAATCGCTAAAGCTAAATATGTTAGTTTGCAAGATTTATGACAGGAATAAAATAAGGCTGCCATATCTCTAATTATCTATTATTAATTATTAAATTATTAATACCTATTCCCAAAAATTACCAAGATTTTCTACACGAATAAAATAGGATTCTTATATCTCTAATTATCCATTATTAATTATTAATTAGAGATTATCAATATATCCTTACCTGAATCCTGTAATTATCTTGTGCTACACTGTATTACAAGCATAGATAAACAATCGAGAAGAACCAAAAATCAAAGATGCCATACGAAAAACTAAACCTCTCAACCCCAAAACCTGTATTGTCTTGGGCAAATCATTCCCTAGAGCATCAAGAACATAAAATGGCCAAAAATGTAGCATCCTTACCATTTGTGTTCAAGCACGTTGCTCTCATGCCAGATGTCCATTTGGGTAAAGGGGCAAAGGAAACCATGAAAGTTATTGTAGCTGTAGTCATGGCGCAGGTAGATTAATGTCTCGAAGTAAAGCGAAAAAAAGTTTTTCTGTAGATGATTTAGTTAAGCAAACTGAGGGAGTAGAATGTCGGAAAGATGGAGGTGTTATTGATGAAATTCCAGGTGCTTATAAGTCTATTGAAGAAGTAATGAATCAGCAAACTGATTTAGTAGAAGTTGTGGCAACTCTTAAACAAGTTGTCTGTGTAAAGGGGTAATTTTTCTATAAAATATATCAATAAATTTTATTATATTAGGGCGTGTCATCAATTAAGGAGGTTGACAAAATTGGGATTGTATGGTCTAGGTAGATAGCGATCGCTATGCTAATAAAATGACTGAGGCTACCAAATAAATTCCTCCCAGAAAGTTTACGGAACGCTTGTCATATCTTGTAGCGATCACTCTATATTGTTTGAGTTTGGCGAAGAAATTTTCTATGAGATGGCGTGCTTTGTACAATATCTCATCGTAGTTACGGAGTTCTTTTCGGTTTTTTTTAGGGGGAATTACTACTTCTATTCCTCTCTCAGTTAAAGGCCCAATTACTCGCTCCTGAGCATCATCAGCTTTATCAGCCAAAACTGCTTCAGCTTCTACCATCGGTAATAAAACATCTGCTCCATCTAAGTCGCATGCTTGGCCTGGGGTTTTAAAAAATGGGTGGGATTACCCAGAGCATCTACTACCCCATGTATTTTCGTAGTCAATCCTCCTTTACTACGGCCAATATTTTCCTGTTCTGCACTACTGTATGCGGCTCCTGCACTATGTTGATGAGCGCGAACAATAGTAGCATCGATCATGGCATATTCATTATCTGCATCCTTGGCTAGAACCTGAAACACTCTTTCCCAGACTCCAGAGCGACTCCAACGGCTAAAACGGGTATGGATAACCCGGAAGTCCCCAAATCTTTCTGGTAAGTCTCTCCAAGGAATTCCTGCTCTATATCTGTACAAAACAGCTTCCACAAAGAGGCGGTTGTCCTTTGCTGTCCTTCCTACAGTTCCTTGACACCCTGGTAGTAAATTTTGAATACGTTCCCATTGGTCATCCCGCAAAGCATAACGTCTAGTCATTTAGAGCAGTCCTATGCATGTTGTTGCTGTCATTATTCTTCATGAGCATACTATACATTTAATGTCAACCTCTTTAATTGATGACACGCCCTAGCAAAAAACTAATAAAGATGTCAATACACTACTACCAATACCAAAAACAACAAAGCATCTTTCCCATATAGTTAAGAAAGATGCTTTGTTAAATATTACCCTGGCCTGGAGCTATTTTCCCGTAGGGCTACCCCCAAAGTATCTTCGCCAGTGCTAAGTTTAACTACCGAGTTCGAGATGGATTCGGAGTGGTTCCATAGCCTCATACACACCAGGAATAAAAGAAACGTTGAAGGCTGCATAGCCACACCAAGTTAAAGTTAATTAGAGGTCAAGCCCTCGGTCTGTTAGTGAGTCTTAGCTTCATACATTGCTGCACTTCCACCTAACACCTATTA
>JASJEE010000279.1 GCA_030064835.1 Microcoleaceae cyanobacterium MO_207.B10
TTTTATATATTTACGAGAATACCTTATTGCCAGCTTTAGACAACGCATCTTTAGCTATCTGTAAAGCCAGTAAATTCATTGCCAAAATCTAGAATCACATGACCCTGACCATTAGCTATTATACTTAGACTACTAAATATTGGAAAAATTTAGATACTTGCTACAATTATTAATCAAATCATCATTAATACAAATCTCCGGTTGAAAATGTAATAGAAGTTAAACGAATTATTGCTTCGTTCTTGAAAAAGGTTTTTGTGCAGCATTCTGTAGAAAAAGCTAACCCCTGAAGCGCTGAATGCTGAATAAAAATGCGTATTTCACTAAAATCACAAAATAACATTAATTAATTAATTCAAAACTTTTGTCTTCTCAAGAAAATAGGAAATAAAGTCAAAAAATAAAATATAAATTCAACACAAATAAAATATATTTTATCCATTTGCTGATATGAAGTTGATTTATAGCAATCCGCCCATAGATTGTGACAAATAAAAGAAGTAAATAAAGAAACTTAAACTTTTGCCTGTTACCTCTTCCATGTTCCCTAAAAGCCATTAAAATCTTGTATACAACTCAAATAATATTGCCAGGGCTATTTCATTCTAGAATCAAGTGACAATTTTACTAGCTTTTAGATATTGGTTGCTCTAAACTTCAATCCTTGAAAAGGCATATTTTCGTGGTTTGCCCAAAAAGTCATAAATTAGAACGAAATAGCCCTGTAATATTGCTATATTTATAGACTAATATTTATTTTTCAAATAACCTCATTCAAACTATCAAAAATATAAACAGCAAAAACAATCTCAATAATCATGGAGTAAAAATGGTTAATTACATCAAAAAAATGTTTCGGAAAAAACAGCCCGGAATAGCAATAGAACTAGGCCCTGAAAGAATTAATATTGCCGAAATACGCAAAGTAGGAGATAAATTAAAACTAGTAACCTTTGCCACAGCAGAAGTACCAGAAGATGTATTTTTAGAAGGTCAAATAGTTGATGCACCAACCATGTCAGAACTAATAGAATCAATGATGGCCGACAATAAAATTAAAACCAGAAGAGTAGCAACAGCAATACCAGGTAGAGAAGCAGTCACCCGTGTAATTCCCGTACCAGCAGAATTAAACGACCAAGAACTACAAGACTACATGAATCAAGAAGCAGGTTTATACCTACCATTTCCTAGAGAAGAAGCAGATGTAGACTATCAAAAATTAGGAATAATAGTAGATCCAAATGATGACCTAGAAAAAGTACAAGTAGCCTTAGTAGCCACCAGAAAAGAAGTAACAGATATTTATATAGATGTTTTTACCCAAGCAGGATTAGCAATAGACGTTCTAGAAGTAAGTAACTTTGCCCTAATTAGAACAGTAAAAGATATACTCCAACAATACGGCCCCCAAGAAGCAACAGTCATAGCAGACGTAGAATTTGACAGTACCGAACTTGCTATCGTAGTAGATGGAATTCCCCAGTTTAACCGTACAATTCCTATTGGTACCTATCAAATGCAGTCATCCCTAAACGAAGCCATGAATCTACCTCCAACCAGAGATACCACAGAGTTGCTAGGGATGACCGTTCCAGTATTAGATACAATGGGAGCAACAGGGAACGACCCCAACCCAGGAACAAACGCCCTCCTTAAGGTCTTAGCAGAACTAGGGGATGAACTGCGACGCTCAATAGACTTCTACCTCAATCAATTTGAAGACCTAGAGGTAGCACAACTACTATTAGCCGGGCCAGGAGCAGCCATAGGACAAATAGACGACTTTTTTATGCAACGTTTAAGCTTACCAGCATCCAAAGTCGATCCAATCGAGACTTTGGCCCTAGAATTAGAACAAGAAATCCCACCAGAACAACGTTCAGGACTTGGAATAGTATTAGGTTTAGGATTAAGAGAGGTTTAATAAAAATGTACGGCCTTGATATAAATTTTCTCAACGATCGCCCAGAATATAAAAAAGACCTACCCAAACCCGTTACCCCTGGACCATCACTAGAAGACCCCCGACCAATTATGATTGGGGCAGCAGCTGCAGTGGCAGTAAATGGTTTAGTCGCAGGTAGCCTTGTATGGTTAAATCAAGTCAACAATGGGCTAAAAGCTGACTTAGGCAAACTAAATGCCGAGTTGAGTCAACTCGACGCTCAAGTAAAAAATCTTGAAGCCATCAAGGAAAAAACCAAAACATTCAAAGCAGAAGCAAAAGCTTTAGCCACAGTATTTGACCAAATAAAACCTTGGTCAGCCATATTAGGGGAATTTAGCTCATTGATGCCTAGCGGCGTAAAAATAGCAAGAATAGAGCAAAAACCAGCCAAAAAAAATGCCTCTGCACCTCCACCTCCATCAAAAAAAAATGCCAAAGCAGCAGCACCACCCCCCTCTCAACCAACATCAACCCTATCAATTTCTGGAACTGCTGAATCTTATGGAGCAGTAAACGACTTCTTATTACTACTACAAAATTCCCAATTCTTCCAAGGAGAAGAAACCAAACTAATCTCTGCTACAAAAAAAAGTAATCCAACCAGACTAGAATTGCGAGACTCTCAGTCAACTTTAGCACCAGAAATACCAGAACTACCCCAAATAGTTGAATACAAAATAGAAACTAATCTTAGTCCTTTAGGTGCATCAGAATTATTGCCTCAGTTAAAGAGTCAAGGAGCAGTTGGATTAGTAGATAGAATAGAAACACTTAAACAAAAAGGAGTATTTTAAAAATGGTAGTAGCAAACGAGTGGAATCCAGATTTAGAAGAACAAGAAGAGGAAGCAGGAGGCCCGAAAATACTTGGTGTTTCTCTCAAAGACCCAAGATTTATGGGTGCAGTTCTTGGTGTACTCGGATTAGGAATAGCCGGGTTTCTCGCCTATACCCAACTCAAACCCGCAATTGAAGAAAGTGCCAGCTTAAGAGGAGAAATAGAAACAGCAGATATCAAAATTAAAGAACAGAAAAAACAAATAAAAGAACGACCAAAAGCAGAAGCAGAAAAGTTACAAGCTGAACAACAAAGAGAAGATGTAACCAGCTTATTTGCCAGTGAAAGAACAATGAAAACCCTGCTATATGATATGAATAAACTTATCGATCAAATTAATTCAGGAATTACAGACGAAGATAATCAAGCAAAAATGACAAAATTTGAACCAGTAGAGTCTAAAGACGGTAACTATGTAGTTAATGATAGTTCTCTCGGACCCCTGGTAAACGGCAAATTAAAAAGGCGAGAATTTAAAGTAGAATTTGCAGGCAGTTATCCTCAAACAAGAGCTTTTATGATTGCTCTCGAAAGAATGCAAACATTATTAGTAGTAAAAAAATTAAGAACTCAACTAGAACAAGGAAATCAAGTTATAGAAGTAGAATGGAGACAAAATAGATTTGTACCAGTAAGTAACCCAGAAAGTAGACTCAAAACATCCTTCGATATGCACGCACTCTTAGCCTTAAGTGAAAAAGAGTCATTGGCCAAAGAAACAGAAAATAAAGAAAATAAAAAATAATTATGAATCTGCCAAATAGTGCTATCTTATTTCATAAATTTACCCAAGCAAGATAGTTTATATTGGTGCTAAGTAAATATTCCTAAAATAAAAGTAAATTTTGGCCAATCAAAACATCCAAAATCTACTCAGATTTTAGAGAGTATAAATTAATTCAAAAGTTAGTGGTTTGAAGGGTGGGAAAGGTAAAAAAAATAAAATCTAGAACTTGACAGACCCAAAGCTGTGAATAAAACCTTATACTCTAGCCAAACACCAACACCAGAAAAATAAAACACAAAGCGTGGAGTGAGGAAAGTGAAACAGCAGATTCATTTTGGTGGAGGAGTACTAAGCGGAGTCGTCGCCATAATTATGGCCCAGGCTCCGGCTCTAGCTATAACTCAGATTACTGAAGTTCAGTTTAGCTCCGTAGACGGAGGAATAAATGTTGCCTTAGTTACCAGCAATGGCGATCGCCCAGAAGTATTCTCCGTCAACAGAGATAATTCCTTCGTCGCAGATATTATCAACGCCCAGCTAAACATACCCGAAGGCAACAACTTACGAAAAGATAATCCCGCCCCTGGTATAGAATATGTAGAAGTAGTGCAAGTAGATGCCAATAGTGTCCGAGTAGTAATTCGAGGCACAGAAGGTACTCCCAGAGGCAGAATTATTCAGGGAGCTGGCAAGGGGATACTTATGAGTGCTGCTCCAACTTCAGGACAAATAGCTCAAACTACAGCCTCAGAACCAGAACCATCAAGAGCCACAAACCCCCCACCGATACAACCACCAACTACAATACCTCCCAGAGGTACTAGGACAGCTCAAACACCAGAGGTACTACTACCAGACTCAGGATTAACAGGAGAAGGATTCCCTACCCTACCAGGACAACCATCCGCCAGTGAAGTCCCACCCTTCTTACCAAGAGCAGTCGCCCCACCAGTAGGTGATATAGCAGTATCCAATATCAATCCCTCTGTAGCAGTAATTGATTTAGGTACCCAAGAACGAATACCTCGGTTAGTATTGCGAGATGCCCCAATCAGAGATGTTTTGGCCCTATTAGCAAGAGCAGCAGGATTGAACGTAGCCTTCAGTTCCGGAGGAGACGCTGAAGCAGAAGGAAGCCCCACTATTTCCCTAGATATTGAAAATGAATCGGTTCAAGATGTTTTTAACTACGTTCTACGTCTAAGCGGGCTACAGGCAAACCGAGTAGGCAATACAGTCTTTGTAGGACAAACATTACCAGCAGAAGCCAGAAATGTAGTAGTTCGCTCCTTCCGTTTGAACCAAATAACAGCCCAAGCTGCTGCAGGTTTCCTAGTTAGTATGGGAGCTGAAAGTGCTATAGTTACGAGTCAGCCATTAACTCAGGTAAACACTGTTAATATCCCTGGAACCAATCAGGCAATTACAAATACAGAAACAATTGAAAGAACAGTTGTTCAGCCACTACGTTATCAGCCTGAAAATGCTCCAGCACTATTGAAAGGTTTACAAGTAGTAACTGATAGCCGACTTAATAGTGTTACATTGGTAGGCCCACCACAACAAGTAGAGATTGCCGCAGCACAACTAGTACAGCTAGATTTACGACAACGGCAAGTAGCTGTCAACGTTAAAGTTATAGATATCAACTTATCCTCAAATGAAAACTTTAACAGCAGTTTCTCATTTGGGGTAAATGACACTTTCTTTATCAACGATAATGGTGCAGCATCTCTAAATTTCGGTAGTCTCCAACCTGCGACTCGATCACAGCAAGTAGATAGTTTCCCTCTTTCTCGTCCTGTGATTAATAACCCACTTGCTCAAAACGACCCATTCTTTGATAGCCAACGCAGGTTTGAAGTTCCGTTTACAGGTATTCCTAACGTTAACCAAGGCAGAGGTTCTTTCCTCAGACCAGTAGCTCCGGTAACAGATGAACCTGACAGAGTTGGAATTACAGATTATGACCCATCAGAAATAGATGTTAATGATGATGGAACAATAGATGTAACACTAGGAGATGCAACATTTAGTTTGTTCCCACAGATCCTCTATCCCAAACGATTTTTGTCCCAGTTACGAGCTACTGTCAGGACAGGTAACGCCAAGATTCTCACTGATCCAACTTTAGTGGTTCAAGAAGGAGAAATTGCCAGCGTCAGACTAGTAGAGAATATCGTTAGAAGAATTGAAAGTGACTTTACCGATGTTTCAGGCGCAACCCGGGAAACTAGAACACCTCAGTTTGAAGACGTGGGCTTAACCCTAGCTGTACAGGTAGAGAGAATCGACGATAATGGCTTTGTTACTGTCACAGTTAACCCAGAAGTAAGCTCTATCGCTCGCAGAATTGAAACAGATAGTAATAACGAAGATGAATTTGCCACAGAAATAGCCAGGCGTCGAGTAGAATCTGGCCGAATCCGTCTCCGGGACGGACAAACTCTGATTATTTCTGGTATCATTCAAGAGCAAGAAAGGACAACAGTAGACAAAGTGCCGATTTTAGGAGATTTACCAATTATTGGAACTCTCTTCCGCAGCAGTCAAAACGAAAATATCAGGGCTGAAACAATCGTACTACTCACACCTCAAATCCTTGATGACGGCGATCGCTCATCTTGGGGCTACCGATATAATCCAAGTCCAGATGCACTGCAAATGATCGAACAAGGTCAACCTAGACCTCGTAGATAAGTTAAAATCTGATAATTTTAAAAATTTAAAACATTTTAAATTCTGGTTCCTGACTCCTCTAGGGGCGAATAGCCATTCGCCCCTAAAAATTAAATTATTTTTCAATTTTCAATTTTTGAAAAAAATTAGCTATTTTTGAGTTTGTAGATAAAAAAAGTTTGAAACTTTGGGAGCTTCACAGAATGAAATTGACAATATAGAGAAACCCAAAAGCCCCAACCAAATCAAACCCCACATCTAAAAAAAGCCATTCTATAGGTTCAAGAGACGTATTTTTCGGCCCAAAATATGAGTAAAAACTAAAGAAGTCTGGAAATCTAGATAAATTAAAGGTTTTACCACTCCATATAATGCAAGCAGAGATTAGAATAAACCAGTGAAAGCTAGATTCTGTAGGGTTTTCAGGAAAAAAATGCCCAAAGTCCTCATCAAAAGTCCCACTGACTAGATAGAAAAGGAACTTGGGAAACCAATAACTCAGGACTTACCAGAAGTTCAAACCTACTTATATTCAAATCACAACTGGCTGACCCTAGCAGAACATACTATCCAAATAACAAAGGAGTATCTCAATGAACAAAGGTGAATTAGTTGACGAAATTGCAAGAAAAGCAGACGTTACCAAAAAACAAGCGGATGCAGTATTGAGTGCAGCTCTAGAGGTAATCATGGATGCTGTGGCCAGTGGGGATAAAGTAACCCTCGTAGGCTTTGGTTCCTTTGAATCAAGAGAACGCAAAGCCCGCGAAGGTCGTAATCCTAAAACAGGTGACAAAATGGAAATACCTGAAACCACAGTACCTGCATTCTCAGCAGGTAAATCTTTCAAAGAGTTAGTCGCCCAAAAAAACGGTAAATAACCTAATCATCCAGCTTTGACTAGACCAATACATGGAGGAAATTTAGCTTGGGCAGCCACAGTGGCAGGTTGTCCTATGGCTGCCATTCTGGATTTCTCTGCCAGTATTAATCCTCTGGGACCACCAAATTCAGCCATTCATGCTATTCATGCCCATATAAGCAAACTCAGAGCTTACCCAGACCCCAACTATCAGGAGTTAAGGAGAGCGCTGAGTATGGCCCATTATCCTCTGACTCCAGAGTGGATTTTGCCTGGAAATGGTGCAGCCGAATTATTAACTTGGGCTGCTCTAGATTTGTCAAAGCTGGAAACAACCTATCTGAGAACTCCTGCTTTTGGTGACTATCGACGGGCTCTGCAGACCTTTGCAGCCAATATCACCGAGTCTCCTTTAACTCTAGGAGAATCAAAATTTGTGCCTGACTGGTCTGACATGATCAAGACAGACCCAGGGACAAGGGAAGATAAGGGCTTACAGATAGGAATTAACATCCTTGAACCAAATATCAGCAATGTCAGCAAAAA